>CADBOV010000304.1 GCA_902796385.1 uncultured Lachnospiraceae bacterium | reverse complement strand
GGCAAGGGAACCATGAAGGATCTGGAGCAGCTGGAGGAACTGGCAAAAACCGTAAAGACCAACTCCCTCTGCGCACTGGGTCAGACCGCTGCAAACCCGGTAACATCCACGCTGACACATTTCCGTGATGAGTACATCGCACATATCCGCGACAAGAAATGTCCGGCTCATGTCTGCAAGAACCTCATGGAATACACCATCAACAAAGAAAAATGTGTGGGCTGCGGCCTTTGTTCCAAGGGCTGTCCGGTTGGCGCAATCCATAAGACAGACTATACACCGGAAGGACATAAGCTCCCCTCCTATACGATTGACACTTCGAAATGTATCAAGTGCGGCGCCTGCATCAGCACCTGCCGTATGCGTGCGATCTCGAAGCAGTAGGCAATTATCAGATGCAAATCGTATCAATCACATTATCAGGAGGAAGATAAATGGCAAAAATCAACATAAAAATCGAAGGAATCCCTTATGAAGTCGAAGAGGGAATGACAATACTGGAAGCTGCAAAGTCCTGCGGATATGATATTCCTTCTCTTTGCACATTTAACCATGGTGAATGCAACCTCGGATCCTGTCGTGTCTGCCTCGTTGAGGCCACCGGCGCACGCGGTCTGGTTGCCAGCTGTGTCTATCCCGTTGCCGAGGGCATGGAGGTCCGGATCTCCTCTCCCGCTGCGGTAGACGCAAGAAGAGAAAGCGTTGAGCTGCTGCTGTCCAATCACAACAAGAACTGCCAGCAGTGTGAAAAGAATGAATACTGTGAACTGCTGCATGTGGCAAAGCTCACCGGCGCACGGGACGACGCATTTGCCGGCATGCATTCCAAGACCTTTACCGATCGTCTGGCACCCGGTCTTGTCAGGGACACTTCCAAATGTATCCTCTGCGGCCGCTGTGTGGCACGCTGCCAGAATGCACACGGTCTCGGTATCCTGGGCTTTGAAAACCGCGGATTCAATACCATCGTTTCCCCGGCGGAAAACCGGAGTTTTTCGGATTCTCCCTGTATCCAGTGCGGACAGTGCGTAAATGTATGTCCCACCGGTGCCCTGATGGAGCACTCCGAGATCGACAAGGTTGATGCAGCATTCAAGTCCGGAAAGCATGTGATCGTTCAGGCCGCACCTGCTGTACGTGCAGCTCTGGGCGAAGAATTCGGATATCCGGTGGGAACACCGGTAACCGGAAAGATGATCGCTGCACTCCGCAGACTTGGTTTTGAAAAGGTTTATGATGTAAACTTCGGTGCCGACCTGACCATCATGGAAGAAGGCACGGAGCTTCTGGGCCGCCTGCAAAACGGCGGAACCCTCCCGATGATCACATCCTGTTCTCCGGGCTGGGTAAACTATGCAGAGTATAATTACGAGGATCTGCTTCCGCATCTGTCCTCCTGCAAATCTCCCCATGAGATGCAGGGTGCCATCCTCAAGTCCTACTGGGCTGAGCAGAAGGGTATCGATCCGAAGGATATCTTCGTTGTATCCGTAATGCCCTGTGTGGCAAAGAAATTCGAGAAGGAACGCGAGCAGCTTAAGGTGAACGGCATTCCGGATGTGGATGCGGTGATCACCACCCGCGAGCTTGCAAAGATGATCAAGCGAAGCGGTATCCGCTTCACCGCTCTTCCGGAGGAAGAATGGGATCAGGATATCATGGGTGACTACTCCGGTGCCGGCGTTATCTTCGGCGTAACCGGCGGTGTTATGGAAGCCGCACTGAGAACCGTATACTTCAAGCTGACCGGCAAGGAAAAGGACAGCATCACATTTGAAGAAGTACGCGGTCACGATGCAGGTATCCGCGAGGCTTCTCTCGACATCAACGGTTCCACCGTAAATGTAGCGATCGCATCCGGTATGAAGTCCGCAAAGATCCTGCTGGATGAGAGCCGTGAAGGCAAGTCAAAATATCAGTTCATCGAGATCATGGGCTGCCCGGGCGGTTGCATCAACGGCGGCGGCCAGCCGTATGTACGTCCCTGCTTCCTGCCGAACGAGGACGATGATATCATTGATACCTACAAAGAGAAACGTGCGAAGGCACTCTACTCCGAGGACGAGCGGCAGACAGTGCGTCAGTCACACAACAACCCGCAGATCATCGAGCTGTATGACAAATTCCTCGAAGCACCGAATTCCCATAAGGCACACGAACTCCTTCATACATCCTATGCAGGACGGGAAGGCTTCAACTAAGCCGTGGGGCGGTAAGCCGATGTATGTAAGCCGACATACGAAAGGCAACGTATGTAAATCGGAATATATAAGGCTGTGTGCATAAGCAGTTTATGCACACAGAAAAAGAAGTACATGGCGGAGCGATCCGTCATGTACTTCTTTCTTGCTTCTTCTCCTGCTCATACTCCAGATCCCGGCGAACCTGGGAATCAATATCACTGACACTGATGACCATTTTCATTTCGCCCTTTTCATTTACCGTTGCTGCCTTCAGGGAAACATAGGTGGGATGCCCATTGATCATAAGACGGTAATACATGACAAATACACCGCTTTTCTCTATTTCCTGCAGGATATGTTCCTTCCGGAACATCTCCCGGAACATTTCCTGATCCCCGGAATAAAGTGCCTGATAACTGTCCGCAATGGCATTTTCAAAGAAATCCTTTCCGGTCTTTGTCAGATCCAGCCCTGCGTAATCCGAAGTGGATCCGTATTCCGTATATGTGTTATCCTGCAGATTCACGGTATAGATGCAGATATGGTTTCCGGACAGCGCAGCCAGTCTGTTGTAAATGATCTGTTCCTCCTTCAGCCTCTGCAGGTTCTCCTGAACTCGCATCTGCGCATCAATGTTGCTGACACCGATGATAACATGATTAGGATCATGGCTCATCCGGACTGCCTTCAAATGAACATATACAGGCTCTTTATTGATCATCAGCCGGTATGTGAGGGTAAAAGCTCCATACTTATCCATGGAACTGATCAGGTTTTCCTTCGTAAATGCAGCCACAAAGCGGCTCAGATCATCCGGATGAATTGCCTCCGGAGCATCATTTCTGCTGGCCCGGAAGAAATCTGTTCCATGCCGTTCTACTGCCAGCGCCGAACTGGAAGGATCCGGGCTGTACTCCGTAAAGGCTTCCGATTCAAAGTTGACATAATACAAGAAAATGTAGTCTGAGGATAAACTGTTGGCTATATCCGCATAGGTAACTCCCTGTCCGGTATCCTTAACAACTCCGAGGACGATCACATTGCATGCGGTCATTCCCGTTACCGGATTGAACGCGATCCTTCGGATCATGGCATGGATCGTTGTATCACCATTCATACGTTCATCCACAAACACCCTGTTTCCGTCTTCCACACACTGCCGGATTGCCTTACCAAAAGAGGATCCGTATCCTTCCTCAAACTTCGGAACATGGGCCTGCATTTTCTGTTCAACTCCGCCGAAAATCATTCCCATAAAATTCCGATAGGACTTGTTGCAGCGAATGATATTCATCTCTTCATTTCTGACCCCGAGGATTGCCATGGGAAGCGTGTTGAAATACGTACTTCCGGTTGTATCTTCTTCATTTACGGCTACAGAAGCATCATAGAGATTGATCTTTCCCACTGCCTCATAGTAATCTGACTCCTGCGGATTCTCAAATCCGATCTGCCTTCCCTCTTCGTTCCGCCGGATGATCTCCTCCAACGGAATCGGCTTGCAATAATAGTAACCCTGCAGCCGGGTACACCCGACCTCAGCAAGGAATTCCACCTGATCGGCACGTTCCACACCTTCCGACACTGTCTCAATCCCGAGTCCCAATGCCATCTTCATCAGTTCGGTAATGATCACACGACTCTTCTCATCATTATCAAACTGCTTCATGAAACGCATGTCCAGCTTGATCACATCAAAATGTATGCTCTGCAGAACATCCAGGGAACTGTATCCGCTTCCGAAATCATCCATCCATACATGGAAGCCCAGACTCCGGAATCGTTCCACCTGTTCCTTCATAAATTCGAAATCACTTCCGACCACGCTCTCCGTGATTTCTATCGTAAGCAGGTTCCGTTCAAGCCCTGCCGCATCCACCCGTGTACGGATCTCCTCAACAATATCACAGGAATCGAAATCCGTACGGGACAGATTCACTGAGGTCGGAACCACATACAGTCCCGCTTCCTCCTGTTTCTTTACCTTCTGAATGATCTGATCAACCATATAAAGGTCAACCTTATAGATCAGTCTTGCGTCCTCCAGAATGGGAATAAACTCAGCCGGTGAGAGCATCCCTTTCACCGGATCGATCCACCGTGCAAGCGCTTCCTCATCGCACACCCTTCCGTTTGCGGTACGGACGATCGGCTGATAATATGCCCGGATCCAGCCTTCCTCAAGTGCCTGATCCAGATGATCGATCACGTACTGCCGGTTTGCTTCCGTCTCCATCATGGTCTTATCATAACGGATATACCGGGAACTGTTTGCGTCCCGGATCGTACTGCAGGCATATTTTGCCCGGTCACAGGCAAGTCCTGTCCAAACAACTCCCATGGTGTCCGGATAGATACCGACACGGACAGATACGCCGCGTTTTCCGGTCATCACCTCAAACTCCATGAAAAGACTGTCCAGCGTACGGTCCAGATGATCCGATAACGAGAAAAACGCGAAACTGTCCTGCGCGATCCGGCAGGAATTGTCGCTTCCGAAATACTTGATCAAAAGATCTGTAATAAGGCGGAGCAGCTTATCACCTTCCGCAAATCCGTATCGTTTATTGTAATACCGCATTCCGTTCAGATTTGCGAAGCAGATCGAACAGTGTTTTGAAGCCTCATGCGCCCGTATCCTGTTCATCTTCGCAAGCTCATAGAAATATGTCATATTCGGAAGGCCGGTCAGCTGATCATAGTTTGTCTTTCTGCTCAGACTGGATTCATACAGGGAAATACTGAAATTCCGCTCCAGTGAATCATCCCGGAGAATATCATTTCCGATATATTTTCCTTCATCCACATACCAGATGACCGCAAGACGCACTCCCTCTTCCGGATTGAAATGCTTGCCAAAGGCATGGATCACATGGTACTCCCCGTTGATAAACACGCGGTAGACCACATCAAACTTATAGTCTTCCTCGGAAAACTTAAGAGCTTCGTTTAAAACCCTGGTCGCATCATCCGGATGTACATCCCGATACATATCATTGTCCAATAATTCCCGGAGTTTTCCTCTGTCCTCATATCCGAACAGATCAAGAAAGCCCTGTGATAAAAGAATCGTGTACGGTCTTTTATTCAGGTACTGAAAGACTGCAAAAGGCACTGATGTCTTTTCCAGCATAGAACGCTCAATTGGATTGTAATCGTATTTTTCCATACCTTCTCTCCAATTACAAAACTACCCAATCTGATTCTACTATATCCCGGTAGGATATGCAATAAACACGGATGGTTATTTCATCCGGCGGAGTTCTGACGCGGCCATGGGAATTGCAAGGCAGACTGCGCAGACATCTGCAACCGCCTGTGCCATCTCCACTCCGGTAAGCTCCAGCCAGAGGGGAAGGATCAGAATTGCCGGGATAAAGAACAGTCCGTTTCTTGCCGATGCGGTAACGGAAGCCTTAACTCCCTTCCCGATGGACTGCAGCATCATATTGATCATAACCGAGGTTGCAAGCAGTGGCAGGGTTGCTGCCTGGTACCGGAGCGCTGCGCTTCCCACCGCCACCACATCCGGATCATCCCGGAAGAGTGAAATGATCTGCGGTGCAAAAATGATGCAGACCGTTGAGATCACCAGCAGGAAAACGGTTCCCCACCGGAGGCAGAACCAGAAGCCCTGCCGGACACGGTCCTTCCTTCCCGCTCCGTAGTTGAAGGAACAAACCGGCTGGTATCCCTGCCCGAAACCGATCATGGCAGAGGCAAGCATCATCAGGACACGGGTTACGATGGACATACCGGCAATCGCCGCTTCCTGCCCGTACTCGCCTGCCGCACGGTTCAGGAGTATCGTTGCGATCGCAGCCATCCCCTGACGGATCAGTGACGGAAATCCTCCGTTCAGAACCTGTTTGATGTAATATCCGTTGATGTGTACATCCTTTATATGCAGCCTGATATTTTCGCCTCTCCTGCTTCCCGCGTACAGGATAAAGAAGCTTATGAACTGTCCGGAGATCGTGGCAATTGCTGCGCCTGTCACGCCCATATCAAATCCCAAAATCAGAAGGGGATCCAGTCCCACATTGATGATGGCGCCCGCCACAAGTCCCACCATGGCATACATGGCACTGCCCTGGAACCGGAGCTGGTTATTAATGACGAACTGACACATCATGAAGGGAGCACCCATCAGGATGATCCTCGCATACTGCATCGTAAGCTCCATTGTCTCTTCCGTCACATCCGAGGATGCCAGAAATTCGGTCATGGGCCGGAGAAATATCTGTCCCAGTGTCAGCACCAGAAGACCGAACAGAAGTGCCATGGCAAATCCGGTGGAAGCCATTTCCGACGCTTCCTTCTTCTTCTCCGCACCCAGCATCCGCGCGATGAAATTTCCGGAACCGTGTCCGAACATAAATCCAAGCGCCTGGATCACTGCCATCATGGGAAAGACAATTCCTACCGCTGCCGTGGCAAGCGTTCCCTTTCCCGGAACCTGCGCCACGAAATAAGTATCTGCCATGTTGTACAGGCCGGTTACAAGCATGCTGATGATCGTCGGAACCGCAAGCTTTGTGATCAGCCGCGGCACCGGCGTTTCCGTCATCATGGTATATCGGTCCTGTTTCATATTCATCGTCTTATCCTCGTCCCGAAGAAATCTCAGAAATCATCCCGGAAATCCTCGTCCCCGGTCATCCCGGAAATGCTTGTTATGAAAGAAGCGCGGGCAACGCTCCGTCCCGCCTTCCTTTGGAAAGGGGAACTTCCGTCCTCCCGCGATTCTGTCCTTCTTTATTCCACACGGCTTCCGGTCATCATCCCGGCTTTGTCCGCCATGTTCCTCACTATTCTTCTATGCTTCCGCATCAACCATGGATGCATAGTACCGTGCGCTCTCTCTACGCACCTCTTCATCTCTCTTTCCGAAAATATCATCGAAGTTCTGAAGCATCAGTTCTACGATATAACCGGAAACCGCACCCTTCTCGATATTATCGGCCAGCGTCTTCATAACGCCTTCCTTTTCCATGCTCTGACGATAAGCACGTACCTCGGCTACCGCGGAGAAAATGTCCGCAACTGCCAGGATCTGTGCGCCCATCGGAATATCACCCGCACGGAGTCCGAAGGGATAACCATATCCATTCAGCTTCTCATGGTGAAGCGCTGCCCAGCGTCCGATCTGCTCAAATCCCGGAATGTCCTTCAGAATCAGATTCGTATAATATGCATACTCCTTAACGATATTGAACTCTTCGTCCGTCAGCTTCTCGCCCTTCTCCAGGATGCTCTTCGGAACCTTCAGTTTTCCGATATCATGTACATAGCCTGCGATCAGCATCATCTTGCACTCATCTTCAGACATACCCATGATCTCCGCCAGACGAACCGCGGATACCGCAACACCGACGGAATGGGCTGCCGTATAAGCACTCCGGAAATCGATCACACGGGACATGAATCTTGCCAGCTCGATGGTATCATCAATGCTGAGATCCAATCCATCCGGAATATAGGTCAGAACGATCTCCGGCTGATGCAGCAGATCCATCCAGATGTATTCGGTCTTTGCAACCCGCAGGAAGCATTCTACTGCCCAGGAATGGAGTTCCTTTCCTGCCAGATTCGAAATATTCTCACAAATATCTTCCACCTGATTCAGAGCCGCATCATCCTGCTTCAGCATTCCGGATACGCGACGTGACAGATCGATGATCTCTGCGAATCTGGCTTCCTTTGACAGAACCTCATATGCCGGATCACCGGCAGAACCCGCCTGACCGGCCAGGAACATTTTCCTGACAAAATGAAGCTGATTTACATCTCCCACAATGTTAAGTCCTGCAGCGGAAAGCTCCGAAAACGTGAACTCTTTCCCCTCTGTAAGGATCACTGTTCCGACATCATACATCAATGCATCCCAGATGATCTCAACCCTGTCTGCTTCCTCATATCCAAGCTCGAGCGCCATATGATATGCCAGATAGGCAGTTCTCTGATGGTGCATCGGAGTCTTCTCATCCAAAAGATTTAAGGCATTTGCCAGGGAACCGGCAATCGCACGTTTACTCGTAAATTTTCCTTCCATGTGTGCCCCCTTTTTCGTGTTTTTTGCTGTTTTTCCGTACCCAACTCTCCTGTTTCCCATTATACCAAAAAACAGCGGATTATTCACGCTTTTTTTCGTTCCTGCAGCCCCTCCGACCGTATCACTTCAGATACTTCAGATCCGCCTTCTCCAGAATGACCAGAAGCTCCGTATCCGATTCCAGCGGACGCTCCGGATCGATGAAGGAACGCATCTCACTGTGATCCTTTACGGCAACCACATTGATCTTATATTTCTCGCGAAGATTCAGCTCGATCAGATTCTTTCCGATCCACTCCTTCTTCGGTTTGATCTCCAGCAGGCAGAGGTTATCATCAATCTCAAAGAATTCCAGGAAGGAATCCGAAAGCATGATCCGTGCCGTGCGGAGTCCCGTTTCTTCCTCCGGATAAATGATCTTATCCGCTCCGATCCTGCGCAGGATCTGTCCCATTCTTTCATCCGAAGCCTTTGCCAGAACGTAAGGGACATTCTGCTCCTTTGCGACCATTACCGCCATGATACTGCCCGTCAGATCCGAGCCCATAGCCACCGCCACCATATCCATCTCGCTGAGTCCCAGCCCCTTCACTGCCTCCGGATTTGACACATCCGCAATGATGGCCTGTGTTACCTTGTCGGATATGGAAGCAACGATCTCCTCATTTTTATCGACGGCCATTACATCCGCACCCATTTCATACAGTCCGCCTGCCAGATTTCTTCCGAATCGTCCGAGTCCGATTACCGCTATCGATTTTGCCATGATATTTCCTTTCCTTCCCCTTTGATCAACCTACAAAAAAGTTTCCGTCCGCATAACTGATCTGATTCCTGCTCTTCGTGTTGTACCGGAAGAAGAGCGCCATGGAAATAGGTCCGATCCTTCCCAGATACATCGCAAGAATGATCAGCCAGCGCCCCACCGTATTCAGCGATGAGGTCAGATTTCTTGACAGACCTACCGTTGCCGTCGCACTGAAGGTTTCATACGTTCCGTCCACCATTCCCACATCATTCGTAACCATCAGCAGGATTGTCAGAACCATGGTAACTGCAAGGCTGACCAGTGCGATGGCCGTTGCTTTGTGGATCATGTCGGAGGATATTTTTTTATTGAATACCACATTTTCCTTCCGGTTCCGGATAAATGAAGCCGCATTCAGCAGGACCACAAAAAAGGTTACTGTCTTGATACCGCCTGCGGTTCCCACCGGAGAACCGCCGATGAACATAAGTACCAGACCGATCATACAGGTACTGTCAGTCAGTCCCTGCTGCGGTATCGAAGCAAAGCCCGCCGTTCGGAAGGTTACCGACTGGAAAATACTGTTCATCACCTTGCCGCCGGGGGACATCCCTCCGATGGTTTCCGGATTGTTATACTCCAGAATGTAGACCAGCAGTCCTCCGCCGAGGATCAGAACCAGCGTCAGGGTAAGTACCAGTTTTGTATGTTCACCCAAATGTTTCAATGTCGTCAGAAGCGGATATTTTCTCCGGATACCGGAGCGGAATGTACGGAAGACATCAATCCAGACCACAAAGCCGAGACCTCCCATCACGATCAGCATCATCGTGTTGATCATGATCAGAGGATTGTCCTGATACCCGATCAGGCTGTCCGGTCCGAGTATATCGATTCCCGCATTACAGAAGGCAGATATCGATGTGAAAACGGAATACCATATGCCCTTTCCCACACCGAACTGCGGTATAAAGGTGATCATGTATATGAGTGCGCCGAACATTTCAACCAGAAATGTTCCTTTGAATACAACGATCAGAAACCGGACCACGCCCTCCACCGAGTCCAGGTTAAAGGAATCCTGGATCAGCATGGACTGGGACAGGGAAAACTTACGGTGAAGCATCAGGATCAGCGTGGACGTTACGGCTATGATACCGAAGCCCCCCAGCTGGATCAGGATCAGAATGACGATCTTCCCGAACAGGCTCCAGTACGCAAATGTATCTACAACAACAAGCCCCGTCACGCAGATGGAGGTTGTCGAGGTAAAGCATGCCGTCGTCAAGTCCGCACTGCCCTCACCTGCTTTTGCAACAGGCAGCATCAGAAGCAGTGTTCCCAGCAGAATGGCCCCCAAAAAACTGATGGGGATCAGCTGTGCCGACTTCAACTTCAGTTTGAATGTATGACTCGTTTTCATGTCTCTTTCCCGGTTTCAAAAAATATAGAATGATTATATCACATTTCCCGGGCATTGTGACACCCGGTCTCAGTATTTCATCGACCAGATCTGGCTTGTCCTGTCATAATACAGACGGACATTCTGCATTCTTCCGAAAACCGCCACCTTGCAGACAAATACCAGCAGCTGGTCCGTCACGTAAATTCCGTCCTGCGTGGTATAGGCTCCCCGCTCGGACATATCCCTGTAAGATTTGATCGTATATGCATGACGCTCACCCTCCTCGTCCGTAAGCCTCAGCCGAAGAGGAATGATCTCACCGTCCTTATTATGCTGGCAGATCACATCCACTGCGCAGCCCTTTAATTTATCCACTTCCATACGCTGACCCTCTTCACGTCCACCGGATTCGCCGGATCCGACACGTCACGTCGCATCCGTAATGACACTTACCGCATCTTCCGGCTTTGATCAAATTATAGAACGTGTGTTCGATTTTGTAAAGAGGGAATCTGACTTCTTCGTATTCTTCCCGGTGTTCCCCCGGTGTCCTTCTTAGTGAAAAAGGCAGATCAAAATGATATAGCAAATGGTTTTCGGTATCATAAACATCCCCAGCGAAGGCTTCTTCCTTCCCCAAAGGATCACCGGTATATAAAACGCAAAGCTGAGGAATATCAGCACCGCCATAAAGAAATACCGGCTTCCCGGAATGAAGCTGAGGGGCAGTTCGCCATTCGCATTCTTTGTGTAGACAAGCACAAGGAATACGATCATCACAAGTCCCAACAGAAGGAACGGTGCGTTCCGGATCATGCTCCATTTATCATTTCCTTCTTTCCGGAACCAGTTATTCTGCGGGAAGCAGCAGAGCGCCACCCGAACGACTGCAAGGCAGATGATCAGGATCCGGAAAAGACCGTAGAAGGAAGTCAGCGAATCCTGCACCCCGTCCAGATAAAAAGGATAGGACGCATAATAAACCGCAAAGTACAGGAGTACGTAAAATACGGTCATCGTGATCGATGAGATGAGATTCCCCAGTCCCAGAAAGAATTCATCCTTCTTTCCTTCTCCCCGGATGTTGCTCACAACCCTCGGGATCAGATGAAATGCATCTCCCAGCATCAGCGTAAAGGTTGCAAATGCAGCCATTCGATAGAAGTCATCCGTCAGATTTACAAATTTGGCATCATGAAATGTTTCTCTCAGGAGAATAAATCCCATGACCGGCAAAAAGATTAGGTAGCAAATGCAGAAAAAGCTTTCTCCGAGCCGCATGCCATATGACTTTTTATTCTGTTCCATATTGACCTTCGTTCCTCCCGTTTTTCAGGATCGGGCAAATATTTTTACCCAAAATTAAAGTATGTGGGGCGTCGGCCGCACATACTTTAATATACACCAATTTTCATTTGAAGTAAAAGCCTTTATCTTCTCCGTTTTTTTCTGTTCTGCTCGATCATACTTGTCATCAGGGCACGGAGATTATCCTTCTGGTCATCGGTCAGCTGGCATAACATTTCGTTGAAATCCGACGGGATCCCGTTTGACTGCTTCACGCCTCCCACAACATAATCCATGGACAGATTCAGAATGGAACAAAGTCGGTAAAGAAGCTCCAGTGAAACCTTGCCGTTCCCGCATTCGATGTTACTGATATGATTGGATGAACATCCGGCAATCTCCGCAAGCTGTTCCTGTGTTGTTTTCTTTCCCCGTTCTTTTTTCAGTCTCTTTCCGATCCGAACGTAATCCAAATGCAACTCTTTGTCCATCAACCACCCCTCACTTTCCTGGAATGGGTATTCCGTACCTCAGCCTTTATACTAAATTGTATTTCGGCTTAGAAAAAAATGAACAAACTGCCAAATGGAAATTCCATCCTACAGTTGGAGAAAATTCTTCTTTCACGTCAAATTTCATCCTGTATCATGGAATCATTTCTCAAAGACCACTATACATGAAACCTCCGGAACG
>CADBOV010000303.1 GCA_902796385.1 uncultured Lachnospiraceae bacterium | reverse complement strand
TTACAATATTTGCAACCGTGGAGGCCTTCTGACCGATTGCCACATAAATGCAGTAAACGTTCTGCCCCTTCTGGTTGATGATCGTATCCAGTGCGATCGCCGTCTTACCGGTCTGGCGGTCGCCGATGATCAGCTCACGCTGTCCTCTTCCGATGGGTACCATGGCATCGATTGCCTTGATTCCCGTCTGAAGCGGTGTATCTACGGATTTTCTGGAAATAACACCCGGCGCAACACGCTCGATCTGACGGCTCTTATCCGTCTGGATCGGTCCCTTGTCGTCAATGGGCTGTCCCAGCGCATTTACAACACGTCCCAGCATGGCGTCTCCTACCGGAACCTCCACAACGCGGCCGGTGGTCTTAACCAGGTCACCTTCGCTTATAGCGTGGTTGTCACCCAGAAGAACGCAGCCTACATTGTCCTCCTCCAGGTTCATGACCATACCGTAAACCTCTCCCGGGAAAAGAAGAAGCTCACCCTGCATGGCATTATCCAGTCCGTGGATCCGGGCGATACCGTCTGCCACCTGAATGACAGTACCGGTTTCCGCCGTTTCCAGCTTCACCTTGTAATTCTCTATCTGTTTTTTAATCACCGAGCTAAGCTCTTCAGGTTTTAATTGCATGAACTTGCCGTTCCTTTCTCTACTATAATCCTGCTTCCAGACTATGCTTCATGGTGCTCAGTTTCGAAGAAATACTGCTGTCCACCACACGGTCTCCCAGTTGGATCACAAGTCCGCCGATCAGCCCCGGATCCACGCTGTATTTCACGCGCATGGAGGTATACTCCGTGGTATCCAGAAGCTTCTGCCGGATCCTTTCCTTCTGGTCATCCGTAAGTTCCGCAGCACTGGTCACAAAAGCAACTCCGATCCGTTCCTCCTCCAGAGCCTGATCGATAAAGCGTTCCAGAACATATTCCAGTTCGCTTCCGTGCTCCTTCTCCAGAAGCGTATCTATGATCCCCAGGATCAGCGGATCTGCAGTGCCGCCAAACACCTCGTTTACCATGCCCTGCTTTTCGGGAAGTGTGATCTCGGGATGCGTCAGAAGCCGCAGAAAATCTGAGTTTTCCTGCAGTACGTGAACTATGACTTCCGCCTGTTCCCGCACCTCGGAAAGTCGTCCGGAATCATGGGCTGCAGCGAAAAGAGCGGATCCATATACCGTTCTTACTTGCTTTGCCATGTTTCATCCCCTATCTCATCCAAGGTTTCCTGCAGGAGTTCTTCCTGCTTCTTACTGTCCATATTTGCTTCCACCATCTTACCGGCCATTACGGTAGCAACTTCGATAATGGATGTACGAACCTCTTCTTTTACCTTTTCCTTCTCCAGTGCGGCTTCCCGCTCTGCAGAAGCACGGATCCGTCCGGCCTCGGCTTTGGCTTCATCTATGATTGCATTTTCATTCTTAACCGCTTTTCTTCTGGCCTCGCTCAGGATCTCCATTTTCTCCTGCTCAACGCCTGCCAGCTTCGCATCATACTGTAATTTCAGCTCCGCTGCATCCTTTTTGTCTTTCTCTGCGGATTCCCGGTCCATACGAACCTTCTCCTGACGTTTCTCCAGTGCCTTCCGCACCGGGTTGATCAGAAGATATCCGACAAAAAGAAACAGGATGAAGACAGCCACTCCCTGAAAGAGGATATCAAACAGAAGCTGACTGTCCAGTCCGAAGATACGGCCGGTTGCAAGTACTGCAGCATTTGTGCTCATACTGTCACCGTTACCTTTCATTATGATCTTTATGCACGGTATTTCCACCGTACAGTATTTCAGTTAATTACCCGACTTGTTCTTAAATGAACTGCTCCGGTCTTATTTATCGAAGGGCTTAACGAACATAAGCAGCAGCGAAACAACGAGTCCGTACAGACCGGTGGTCTCTGCAACCGCCTGACCGAGAAGCATGGTGGACATGATCGTTCCCTTTGCACCCGGATTTCTTCCGACTGCCTGTGCACCAAGACCTGCTGCATTTCCCTGACCGATACCGGTACCGATACCGGAACAAACCGCGATACCTGCACCCAGTGCCGAGAAAGCATGAACCAGATCATTTCCTTCAATGTTGATGTTACTCATAGTGTTTTCCTCCATGAATCTATTTTCTATTTGAAATTTTAATGATTTCCTTTTTATTCGTTCTTCATTTTCCGGAATCCCTATGCCATTGCCGCATCAGGACGCTTATCCGAAATGAAGGTTACGGTCAGCATGCAGAATACGTAGGTCTGGATCGCTCCGGAGAAGATGTCGAAATATACATGCAGTGCTGCAGGAACTCCGAGCTTTGCAAACCAGGGAAGCATGCCGTAGTAAAGTGCCATCAGTACCGTACCGCCCAGGATGTTTCCGAAGAGACGGAGCGACATGGACAGCGGTGTTGAGAAGATGCTGATCACATTCATCGGGAAGAACAGCGGGAAGGGCTCAAACAGTCCCTTCACCATCTTCAGCTTGTTGTAACGAATGTCAGCATATTCGATCATGACAAAGCTGATCAGCGCAAGACAAAGCGTGGTACCGTAATCTGCGGTAGGCGGACGAAGTCCGAAGATACCCGAGGTATTGCAGATGAAAATGTACAGGAACAGCGCACCGATATAGTTGATGTAGTGCCGTGCTCCCTTCTTTCCCATAGCGCCTTCAACGAAGTTGATCAGGGTATCCACACCCAGTTCCACCAGGGTGGAGGCCGTAGTCATCCGCCCCTCCCTTTCCGCCTTGAAGAACGCATGGCGGAGGCAGAGCGTCAGGATCATGATGACCGTAACCACGATGATGGTGCAGATATGCGTCGTAGTGATATGCACGGTGGTTCCGAAGAAATTCACCGGCATAAACTCATGAATGTAGAAATCCGCTTCGTTTAATGTATTTGTTGTAACGACGTGAGATGCCAACACAGTCGTTTTCCTCCTTTAAGTTTCATGTTTCCCGGTTTCGGTCCCTTCTTCCTTTAGAAGCTTCCGAAAAAGTGTTTGCATCGGACCATGAAGCAGTCCGGAAACCTTCAGGCTTGCCACGCCCAGTGCCATGCCTGCAAATGTATAGATGTTGATCCATATCGCGATTCCCAGAAGAACCGCCGTGATCAGGATCCGGATCACCGCATGCCTGGACGCGTAGGATCTGGCTCTTTTTTCATTCAGTGAGATGGCCACTTCGATGGAGTCATACATGTTGATCACCAGAAGAACCGCCGTCACGGCTCCCGCGATCACTCCGCCTAAGAAGTACCATCGCCCCGGCAAAACGATCGTTCCGATCAGAGCGATCACCGCAGAAACCACCACGATCCCGAGGATCAGTTCAGCGAGGGTTCTCCCCGCTTCCGGGTCCCTCCTGATCCGGGTCATCCGAACGAAAAGCTCGTTTCGCCCATTCCGGTTGTTCGGTTTCATAGGCTCTCCCTCTTATATGCTTTCGGATCAAAAGATACACGGCACGGTATCCGCTCAGGATTCCCAGCACGATAAAAGCCCATAAAAGCTTCGTTCCCAGATGCTTATCCAGAAGATAACCGATCCAGAAACACAGGCCGATCGTTACCAGCATGGTGATCCCGATCTGAAGGATCAGGAAAAGGGTTTCCATGACCGCTCTTTTTTCCTTCATGCAAATCCTCCCTGTACCGTTTTCCTTATCAATTGCCATGTCTCTTCAGCAAACATAACAAGTATTATAATATGATTTGAACGGAATCGCAACAAAAACAGCAGACATTACTCCTATTTTTCCCCGAATGCGTACAACCCTTCCCAAACCTAAACAAGCAAAAACTTCTCAACTACCTCTGCGATCCCGTCTTCCTCGTTGCTGGCGGTTATATAGTCCGCAACCGCCTTAACCTCCGGGACCGCATTTCCCATGGCAACGCCGGTTCCGGCATATTTCACCATGGTTATATCATTAAATGCATCACCGCAGCAGATGGTATTCCGCTCCGAAACCCCGATGGGGCCCATCACCCGCCGCAGGGTTTCCGCCTTATCGATTCCTTTCGCGGTGACCTCGATGTAGAAAGCCTCCGAACGCATGACATTTGCTCTTCCACCGAGGATTTCCTGCAGCTCCTTCATGTAGGCTTCGGACTTGTCAGGATCCACGGACATAAGCACCTTATACACGTCATAGTTTACATAATCTAAAAAGTCATCTCTGTAGCCGACCTCTACCCCGTTGATCTTTGCGGTCCATGCGATCTTTTCATCCATCCGTCTCCCGGATATCACTTCCGGTTTCACGCCGTCGGAATTCTCATAGGTCACGATCCCCAGATCATATCGTTCCGCAAAATCATACAAAACCGGAACCAGCTCCTTCGAGAGGCGTTTCTCATAAAGATTCTTACCGCTCCGCACATCCTGCACCCTTGCACCGTTGAAGCTGAGCATATAGCCGCCGTATTCCGCCAGCCGCAGCTCATCCGCATACCGCTTCACTCCCGGCGTCGGACGTCCGGATGCGATCATGATGGCATGCCCTCTTTCCATGGCGGAAAAAAGAGCCTCCTTCGTCCGCGGTGTGATCTGCTTTTCATTATTTACAAGTGTTCCGTCAATATCCAGAACGAGTAGTTTCTTTTCCATCCGTCATTCACCGTCATTC
>CADBOV010000302.1 GCA_902796385.1 uncultured Lachnospiraceae bacterium | reverse complement strand
CTCAGCCATTCACTGAGTGAAATGTGCCATCTTCTCCAGAAATCCTTGATGGATGTGGAGAAATACGGACGCATGAAATTGTCCTTCAGTTCAATACCGAAGAGTTCCGCAACACCCCTCGAGATCGTAACGCAGGACATGAAATCCGTATATAACTGCAGACTGTATAAGATCGCGGCCAGCAGAATAAAGACCCCGGAATAATTCTGATAATTATCGAATACCGCATTCACGTAAAGTGCGGCTTTATCCGCGATCATAAACTTCAAAAAGAGTCCCCAGAGGATCAGCTGGATCCCTCCGGTGAGGTTCTTTGTCTTATACTTATGTCCCGTGATCAGCTGATCCTGCAGCTGGTCGTATCTTGAAATAGGTCCCTGAATGATGATCGGGAAGAATGATACATATAACCCGAACTTAAAGAGATTCTTCTGAGGCTTGATCTTGCCCTTATAGATATCCGCAAGATAAGAAATGATCTGCATCGAGTAAAAGGAAAGTCCGATTGGAATGATCCAGTCGATCAGTTTCTTATGAACTACCGCATTGGAGATGAATTCTCCCGCCTTCGATGCGATAAGCGGCGCGGCCGAAAGCAGGATCCCGGCCCAGAGGGCGATCCTTGCTCCTTTTTTATCTTCTTTTCCAAGCCGGTTTTCTATGAGCAGTCCGGCCAGAAAACTGATCAGGATGGAGCCGGCAAATACCACCAGTTCCATACGCCTTCCGGCGATCATATAGTAGAAGCATCCGCTGGTTACAAGAAGGATGATCCACCGGAATCTCAGAGGGAACAGATAATAAAGAAGCATGGCAAGAGCCACCAGCAGGAAATATTTCGCTGCTGTGTAGCTCATGGCTTCTTTCCATATCACATTTCCAAGTCCGAGAATGTAATCGATCACTGGTTTACTCTGCCCCTTCCATATTTGCAAGCTTTGCAGCCTGATCTGCGGCTGTAAGCGCATCCACAAATTCGTCCAGATCACCGTTCAGCACGCTCTCCAGCTGATAGCTGGTCAGTTTGATCCGATGATCCGTTACACGTCCCTGGGGGAAGTTGTAGGTACGGATCTTTTCGGAACGGTCTCCGGTTCCGATCTGGCTCCGTCTGGCTGCAGCCTCTGCGTCATGTGCCTTCTGAAGCTCGATATCGTAAAGCTTTGTCCGAAGAAGTGCAAATGCCTTTGCACGGTTCTGGATCTGGGACTTCTCTGTCTGGCTGTAGATCACGATCCCCGTCGGAATGTGCGTCAGACGAACTGCGGAGTCGGTGGTATTGACACACTGTCCGCCGTTTCCGGATGCACGCATAACGTCGATCCGGATATCCTTCTCATCGATCTGTACATCCACATCCTCAGCCTCCGGCATGATGGCAACGGTTGCCGTGGAGGTATGGATCCGTCCGCCGGATTCCGTCTCCGGCACACGCTGTACACGATGTACACCACTTTCATATTTCAGTTTGGAATAAGCACCTTTTCCCGTGATCTCAAATACGACTTCCTTGAATCCGCCGATCCCGGTTTCCGTTCCGGAAGTGATATTTGTCTGCCAGCGGAAATGATCCGCATATTTCTGATACATACGGAACAGCTCGCCCGCGAAAAGTGCTGCCTCATCCCCGCCTGCACCTGCACGGATCTCAACAACAACGCTCTTGTCATCGTTCTCATCCTTCGGCAGGAGAAGGATCTTCAGGTCATGCTCGCATTCCTCGATCCGCTTCTTTGCGTCCGACAGTTCTTCTCTTGCCATCTCTTTCATTTCTTCATCCGACTCTTCGTCGATGATCTGAAGACTGTCTTCCACATCCTGCTGTGCCTGCTTGTATTCCTGATACTTTTCAACGATCGGGGTGATGTCGCTCTGCTCCTTCATCAGCTTCTTAAACCGTGCCTGGTCATTTACCACATCCGGCTGTGACAGCTCTTCACGGATCGCATTCAGCTTTTCAACTAATTCTTCCAAACGGTCGAACATTTTCGTTCCTCTCCTTTTTCATCTGTACCCGGCATCTTTGCCCGGGTTTCCACTTTATCTCCACTTTATCTTCGCTTTATCTTTATCTCTTTTTTATACTCAATAATTAATTGTCCTGCGGCATAGTCTATTTCTCGAAGGAATGATTCCGGACGCATTCCAGATATTCCTGTACATCGATCACTTCTTCCACCGCGCGGATCGCCACCTCAGCCATGGACGCATCCGGCTCCTTGGTGGTCAGCCGCTGCACCCAGAGTCCCGGTGCGGACATGATCCTGGAGCATGCATTTTCGTGTCTGCCCGCGTACTGCAGAACTTCATAAGAAAGCCCGGCAATAACGGGGATCAGAAGAAGGCGTGATAAAAGCCGGATCCACATTACCTCCGTATGAACAAACATAAATACCAGGATACTTATGATCATTACGATAAATACGAAGCTGGTTCCGCATCTCTTATGAAACCTTGTATGTGAAAGGACATTTTCCGGCGTCAGGTCATCTCCTGCCTCCAGACAGTTGATGGTCTTATGCTCGGCCCCATGATACATAAATGTTCTGCGGATGTCCTCCACCTTTGAGATTGCCCAAACATATACCAGAAAAATGAGCAGCCGGAGAATTCCCTCCGTCAGGTTTGCCACCCACTGGATTCCTGTTGCTTTCTGAAGAAGGCCGGCCAGGAATGACGGAAGCAGAACAAAAAGCCCGATGGCAAATGTGAGCGAAAATAGCAGGGTCCAGATGAGGTATCCTTTTCCTTCTTCCTTCTCTGCTTTTGCCTCTTTCTCTACCTTCGTCTCTTTCTCTTCGTTGGCTTCCTTCTCTTTTTTCTCTTCCTTCACTTCTGTACTATTCTGCTTTTCTTTTGCTGTATCCTTATCCTGTTCTTCCTCATCAGCAAAATAATCCGAAGAATTCATCAAGGTCTTGATCCCGATGCATAACGATTCGATGAAGTTGATCACGCCCCGTACGACCGGTATCTTATTTAATTTTTTCCGTTCACTGAAGGACTGATAGGGTGTTACCTCAACTGCGATCTCGCCATCGGGTTTTCTTACCGCCAGCGAGTAACTCTTCGGCCCCCTCATCATGATCCCTTCAAGCACTGCCTGTCCGCCGATACGTACCTGTTTCATTTCTCCGTCCCTGCATCTCCTGAATGAAATATGTCACATTTTTCTGTCACGTCTCTTAATATTGTCGATTTCGTGCAAAAAAAGGCTGAGACCTTCCGTCCCAACCTTTTTTTGCAAGTTACATATGCCCTACTGTACGCCGTATTTCTTATTGAACTGATCGATACGACCACGTGCCTTAGCAGCCTTCTGTGTACCCGTGTAGAAGGAATGGCACTTGGAGCAGATTTCTACGTGAATCTCCTCCTTGGTAGAACCTGTTACGAACTCATTTCCACAGTTGCAGACAACCTTTGCCTGATAATAATCCGGATGAATTCCTGCTCTCATTTTCAACTCTCCTTTTCCATAAGGCCCGATACCTTTCCGGTGTCGGTTCCTGATCCTATATAAGACTCTACATACCGCACGGATGGGCATGCCTCGATCTCATACCAGCAACGTTATGCATTTTAACATAGTCACGCTGTAAATGCAAGTCCTTTTTCTCTGCCCGTCCATATCCTGCCGGGACTGCTTTTACAAAGCCTGCTCATTCCTGCTTATGTTCTTCGAAACATCTACCGTACGTTTCTGCTGAAGACCTTCCGGGCGAATTCCAGGAATTCCATATTGTTCCGGGTCCGGCCGAAGAGCTTGATGATCTCCTCCGTGGACTCATCCGCCTTTGCGCCCCGTAACTGCTGATGCAGCAGATCCAGAACCTCTCTCTCATCGTTGGAAAGCAGAAGATCATCCCGTCTTGTACCTGACTTTGCGATGTCGATAGCCGGAAATACTCTCCGTTCGGACAGGCTGCGGTTCAAAACCAGTTCCATATTTCCGGTTCCCTTAAACTCCTCGAATACCACATCATCCATACGGCTTCCCGTTTCGATCAGTGCCGTTGCAAGGATGGTAAGGCTTCCGCCCTCTCTCATGTTCCGGGCTGCTCCGAAGAACTTCTTCGGCATATGCAGGGCCGCAGGATCCAGACCACCGGAAAGCGTACGTCCGCTGGGCGCCACCGTCAGGTTATAGGCTCTGGCCAGACGTGTCAGGCTGTCCAGAAGGATCACAACATCCTTTCCGGATTCAACCATTCTCTTTGCCCGTTCGATCACCATTTCGGAAACCCGTTTATGATGTTCCGGAAGCTCATCAAATGTGGAGTAGATCACTTCCGCATTCTTTGCGACAATGGATTCCTTAATGTCCGTCACTTCCTCCGGACGTTCATCGATCAGAAGCACCAGGAGATGGATCTCCGGGTATGCCACACTGATCCTCTTTGCGATCTGCTTTAGAAGCGTGGTTTTTCCGGCCTTCGGCGGTGAAACGATCATACCGCGCTGCCCTTTTCCGATGGGAGAAAAGAGATCCACGATCCGGAGGGAAACCGGTGCATTTGTATAATCCAGACGGATGCGGTCATCCGGGAAGATCGGTGTCAGGGTATCAAACGGCTTTCTCTTCGCAACCTGGGACGGGAAAAGACCGTTTACGGTTTCAATATAAAGCAGTGCCTGGAATTTCTCATTCTGCTGCATCCTCTTCCGGATGGGGCCTGCGATGATATCTCCGGTTTTCAGGCCGAATCTCCGGATCTGTGCGGGGGATACATAGATATCCTTCTCTCCCGGCATGTAATTATCGCTCCGGATAAATCCGTATCCCTCTGCCATAACCTCCAGGATCCCGTTTGCACGCATTTCCGAATCCAGCTGCGGATTGTATTCCTGTCCGTCATAAACAAGCGCCTTGATCTCCTTCGGCTCTGCCGGAACGATCTCAGCCCTGCCGGTACTTTCCACCGGTTCGGTGCGTTGTACGGCCACTTCACCCGTGGTCTCCGCCTTCGGTGCCTGTATTTTCTCCGGT
>CADBOV010000301.1 GCA_902796385.1 uncultured Lachnospiraceae bacterium | reverse complement strand
GTACTTCGGCTGATTGTTTTCCATACTATTCCCGGTCACTTCCGATCCACAAGTCGGACAAACCGAAAACCCTTCCGGTACTTCAGCACCGCAAACTGAACATATCATAAAACCTTCTCCTTATTTATGATCAGAACAGATTTTTAATCTTATCAATACCGCCGGCAACTGCGTCACCGGTCATCTTTGCCTTAACTCCGGCAACAACCTTGTTTACCACATCATCCGGAAGATCAACCCCGATTACCTTCTCAATGGCCTTTGTCGGATTCTCGTCAAACTCCTTCTTCAATCCGTCATCATTCTTGATCTTGTCAACGATTTCCGTTACCTTTTCCTTGATATCCATAACGCATCCTCCTTGTGCTATTTGTTATGCCCCGCTTTCAACCGGCGGCATGAAAATGTGCGACACGCACTAAACTGATTCTAACATATTTAAATACATTTTTAAATGAAATTCGAAAAAATCATTGCCCCCAAAACGGTCAGCAAACCGGATACCACAATGGAAAGACTGCTCATGGCTCCCTCCACGTCTCCGATCTCCATTGCTTTCGCGGTACCAAGCGCATGGGAAGAGGATCCGATCGCGATCCCGACTGCGATTGGCTCTTTGATCCGGAAGATCTTGCAGATCAGTTCCGCGAAGATATTTCCGATGATCCCCGTAATGATGATCACTGCAACCGTGATCTCCACATAACCACCCAGTTCCTCCGAAACGCCCATTCCGATGGCCGTTGTGATGGACTTCGGAAGAAATGTAACATACTCGGTATGATTCAGATGAAATACAAGCGCAAAAAGAAGCACACTGACCATACTCGAAAGAACGCCGGTAAAGATCCCGGCAAACACAGCCTTCCAGTTTTTCTTTAACAGCTCGATCTGTTCATAAAGCGGGATGGCGAGCGCCACCGTCGCCGGTGTCAGAAGGTAACTTAAGTATTTTGCACTGTTTTCATAGGTCTCATAATCGATATCCAGCCAGATCAGGACACACATGGTAAGCGCAATGGCGATCAGCAGCGGATTGAAGATCGCAAGCTTCGTTTTCTTCTTTAAGAAAGCCCCGATGAAATATGCAAAAAGACTGATGAATACGCCGAAAAAAGCGGTATGCTGAAAGAATTCCTTCATTTCTGCTCTCCTCCTTCCCCGTTGTCAGCCGAAGCATCCGCTTCAGTCCCGTCAGTCTCCTTCTTCTTGTTACCATGCCGGATCACACCCTGCGTGACCTTACCGGAAAGGATCATAACGATAAATGTGGTTGCAAACATGATCACTGTATAGATCAGCCAGTTCGGCTTCAGAATTCCCCATTTATTCAGGAGACCAACCGCTGCCGGAATAAACATGACCGGCATGATCTCGATCAGGAACCGCCCTGCTTCCCTGACGGATTCCAGCGGAATGATATGCAGTTCCAACGCCAGGAACATCAGAAGAATGCCGTAGATACTGGCTGGGATCGGTAACGGGATCAGATAATTCAGGATCTCCCCCAGAAATGACACAAACAGAATGATCAAAAATTGTTTCAGATATTTCATAGATCATACCTCGCGCAAAGCCCCGGATCACTGGTCCAGCAATCCATACTTTTCCTTTAGCTGCAGGATCCGCATCACACTTTCATCGATCCGCTTCTCGGAGATCCGGTTTGTCTTAACCGCAGCCAGAAGTCCGTTGTAAGCAGACACATAATCAATCGGAAGCAGAACGATATCCGATCCGGCTTCAATGGTCATGATGGAAGCCTCTGCGGAATCATAATGGCTGTAGATTGCGCCCATTTCCATGGAATCCGTAACCACAACCCCCTGAAATCCCAGTTCATTTCTCAGTTTTCCGGTGATCATCTCCCTGGAAAGAGATGCCGGAAGTCCGTCATTTGTTACTTTATCTGCGGAAATGTGGGCCACCATGACCATATCCGTTCCCGCATCCATTGCCTTCTTAAAAGGAATGATCTCACAGCTCAGCAATTCCTGCCAGTCCTTTGTGATATAGACGGCAGAATTATGAGTATCCCCCTTTGTATCCCCGTGTCCCGGGAAATGCTTTGTTGCCGTAATGATCCCGGTTTCCTGAAAGCCCTTCAGTTCGGAAGCCACAAGATTCCCCACCTTTTCCGGATCCTTTCCGAATGCGCGGGAACCGATCACGCGGTTTGCCGGATTCGTATTCAGGTCCGCCACCGGTGCGAAATTACAGTTAAACCCGAATCCCTTCAGGTAGGTTCCGATGTATTTTCCCCGGTCAAATGCTTCCTTATCGTCCACAACCTCCGACGCAGTGGAAAGATCCGGAATTCCGAAGCTCTCTTTTCCCGAGATCCGTGCAACCGCGCCGCCCTCTTCATCCACCGCGATGAACATGGGAATATCACTTGCCTTCTGCATATCCTGGATCAGTTTCAGTGTCTGCTGCGGATTCGCCAGGTTCGGAGAAAAAAGAAGGATTCCTCCGGGTTTATAGAATTCCAGCCGGTCCTTGAACGACTTATTCATCATTACCGTTCCGCCTGTGGGATTTTCATTCGGAAGTGTATATTCCGAGAAATCCGGATCAAGTGCTTCCGGCTGAACGATAAACATCTGTCCGACTTTTTCTTCCAGCGTCATTTCCGAAAGCAGACGCTCTGCCCTGCTCTGGATCTTCACCGTCAGGGGAGATTTCATGGAAGTCACGCTGTCCACATAAAGGATCGGATTCTCACTCAGCTGCGGAGCTTCCAGTTTCTTTCCGTTTCCTATCAACACAACCGCGATCAGCAGCAACGGAAGAAAAGCGATCAATATTTTTTTTACAACCGATCCCCGCCGTTTTGTAACAGGCTGAGGAACGGACGGAACGCGGACGGAACCGCTGCCGTTTTCTCCAGTTCTACTCTGCGGAGCCATTTTAATTCCCCTATCTCGTCTATTCTGTCTGTCTCATTTCCGCATAAAATACAATATGCTTTCATATGCCACTCCACATGGCTGAAACTATGCGTATACGGGTGCTCAAACACGGGCGGGTCCGGACCCAGGCCCCAGTCCTCCGTCTGTTTCATCGCTTCCTCCAATGTCATTTCCCGTAGTACATTCGGAAATTCCCAGAGTCCTGCAAGCAGCCCCTTTGACCCGCGTAAATGCATGGCCACCCGGTCTTCCTGCAGGAAAAGGAATACGGTTCTTTTCTCAACCCGTCTCTCCTTTTTCTTCGCCCGGACCGGAAACTCCATGATCCGGTCTTCCCTTTTTGCGACACATTTTTTCAGGAAAGGACAGGTCTCACAGGAGGGCATGCCGTTCGGAAGACAGACTGTTGCTCCCAGTTCCATCCATCCCTGTGTCAGCGTCCCTCTGGTATTCCCATCACAGGCTTCATACAGTTCACACAGCTTATCGCGGACTGCGCGTTTTGTCTGATCCGAATCGATACAGGACGGATCACCAACCAGTCTTGTATACACCCTGAGAACATTTCCGTCAACTGCCGGTGTCGGTTTCCCGAAACAAATCGATGCGATGGCACCTGCGGTATATGCACCGATCCCCGGAAGTAAAAGGATTTCCTCATACTCCTCCGGAAATCTTCCTTTATATTCATCCCGGAGGATCACGGCAGCTTTCTTCAGGTTTCTGGCACGATTATAGTATCCCAGTCCCTCCCAGAGTTTCAGAAGCCGCGCTTCTTCCACCCCGGCAAGCGCTTCGATATCCGGAAGCTCCCGCATAAACCTTTCATAGTAACCAATCACTGCGGCAACCCTTGTCTGCTGCAGCATGATCTCGGAGATCCACACATGATACGGATCCTTATCCCGTCTCCAGGGAAGATCCCTGTGACCCTGCCCGTACCAGCCGGCCAGTTCCTTCCCGATATCGATCAGTTCATTTGCTGATCCGTTTTTCTTTTTCTCATTCTTCACAAAATTCCACCATTCTTTCGGATTCCCCGCCGACATCGGCGCCGGCAAAACCCTCGACCTATTCTAACACAGACGCCGTAACATTTCATCTGATACTTTTTATAAATTTCCACTATATATTTTTTCTTTTTAGTGCTATAATACTATGGATTGTGTAGACAGGGGTTTTGAAATGTCTATCACAACTGAGATCGAATTATCTGGAGGAACAAAAATGGCGCAAAGAACAGACATTCACAAGGTACTTATCATTGGCTCCGGCCCGATCGTAATCGGTCAGGCATGCGAGTTTGATTATTCCGGTACACAGGCCTGCAAGGCTCTCCGAAGTCTCGGCTACGAGATCGTACTGGTGAATTCCAACCCGGCAACCATCATGACAGACCCCGAAATGGCAGATGTCACCTATATCGAACCTCTGAACGTTAAGCGTCTGGAGGCTATCATCGCTAAGGAACGCCCCGATGCGCTTCTCCCGAACCTGGGCGGTCAGTCCGGACTGAATCTTTGCTCCGAGCTGGCTGAGGCAGGCATTCTGGACAAGTATAACGTACAGGTTATCGGTGTTCAGGTTGATGCGATTGAGCGTGGTGAGGACCGTATCGAGTTCAAGAACACCATGAACGCGCTCGGCATCGAAGTTGCCCGCTCCGAGGTTGCATACTCGGTTGACGAGGCTCTGAAGATTGCCGATGAACTGGGTTATCCGGTAGTACTTCGTCCCGCATATACCATGGGCGGTGCCGGCGGCGGACTTGTTTATAATAAGGAAGAGCTTGCCACCGTCTGCGCACGTGGTCTTAAGGCTTCCCTCGTAGGTCAGGTTCTCGTAGAGGAATCCGTAACCGGATGGGAAGAGCTTGAGCTTGAAGTTGTCCGTGATAAGGACAACAACATGATCACCGTATGCTTCATCGAAAATGTGGATCCCATG
>CADBOV010000300.1 GCA_902796385.1 uncultured Lachnospiraceae bacterium | reverse complement strand
TCCTGTAGTGGGCCGCCGGGGGCTCGAACCCCGCACACCCTGATTAAGAGTCAGGTGCTCTACCAAATGAGCTAGCGGCCCGTGTTTTATGTAACTTCCTTAAAAACAAAATAGATTATATTACAACATTTCATGAAATGCAACCCAATTTTTCCACTTCTCGGTTTTTTGGTGTTTTGCACAAATCCGAGTCGAATTTTCTCTAATTTTTCACAGATTATCCGAAGGTGGACAGATCCTCAGCATACAGATCTTATTCCCAAGTCCCGAAAACTTCCTTTCATATTCGGTCATTACATTGCCTTCCACATATTCGCTGTTATGAAGATCCCGCGTAATTGCCAGCTGCTTCCATCCGCATTCTTCTGCCGAAGCAACGGAAAAATCAAATAAATCCAAATTATCCGTCTTAAATGTAACGCCACCGCCCTGTGCAAGAAGTCTCTCATACCGCCCCAGGAACCGGTCAGAGGTGAGACGGCGCTTTGCATGACGATCCTTCGGCCACGGATCCGAAAAATTCAGATAAATATAGGAAATCTCTCCGGGCTGAAAGACCTCCTCGATCTCCTCTGCGTCCATACGGATGAATTTCAGGTTCGTAAGCTCCGGGGCTTCCTCATGCTTTTCGATTGCGCGAAGAAGAACACTGGAGTACTTTTCGATCCCGATATAATTGATCCCCGGATTTCTTTTTGCCATTTCCATCAGGAAACTGCCTTTTCCCATGCCGATCTCCACATGGATCGGATGATCATTTCCGAAAACCTCCGTCCAATGGCCCTTTTGGCTTTTCTCATCATGAACCACAAATTCATTTTCCGCTATCACTTCCCTGGATCCCGGTACATTTCTAAGACGCATTTTTTTCTACCCCGATCTGTTCTCTGTTTTTTGTTTCTCAGTTGAGCTGGTTCATTATACGACATGAAACGGTTTTTTTCAACTTTTCTGATGCGCCCGGTCCACAACCGGACACAGGCACACTTGTCATTTGACAGCTTTTGTGGCAAAATAAGATGGTATATTGTCTGGAGAATTATAAATATGAAGAAACGCATTTTCTTTTTAAATATATTTTTAGTATTCATACTCTCTTTTCCGGTCTGTGCGGCAGAGCCGGATCAGATTCCGGGAAACACATCCACCGCCGGCGCTGAAGGCTGTTTACCGTCGGATGCACCGGAAATCACGGGGGATTCCGGGATCGTAATGGATCTGGATACCGGTGATATCCTATACGCAAAGAATATGTATAAACGGGCAGAGCCTGCCAGCACCACAAAGCTGATGACTGCGCTTCTGGCAGTGAAGCACCTGTCCCCGTCGGATAAGATCACCGTTTTGGACGGCGCTTTATCGGGAATCACCTATGATGCCGTGAGCATCGGACTTTCGCCCGGAGAGATCATGTCCGTTCAGGACCTGCTCTACGCCCTGCTGCTTCCTTCAGCAAATGACGCTGCAAATGTACTCGGCATGGCAGTTTCCGGAACCATCGCAAACTTTGCAAAAGACATGAATGTCATGGCAACCTCCCTTGGCTGTAAGGGCACACATTTTGCAAATGCCAACGGACTCCCGGATCAGAATCATTACACCACCGCCTACGACATGGCCCTGATCGCCCGCGCGGCATACGGCCAGTCCCGGATCCGTGATGTGATCCGCACGGAGAGCTATTGGATCCCTGCTACAAATATGGTCGGTGAGCGGGAACTCTGGACCACAAACCAGATGTTATATGACATAACCGATCTTTACTATGAATACTGCACCGGTGGTAAGACCGGTTACACGGAATCCGCAGGAAATACCATGGTTGCCTTTGCGGAGAAGGATTCCCGCAGACTGGTTTCCGTCGTTTTCGGATGCCCTTCCAGTGACGACCGGTTCCTGGATTCCGCCAAGCTGCTGGAATTTGCATTTGATTCCTATCACGTGATCCGTCCGCTGGAAGGCTTCAGCCTGTCCATGCCGGACCGTTCCACCAATCCGGTTCTGGAGAATTATTATGATATTCTGACACATTCTCTTCCGGAGTTTTCGGTGGACACTGATCTTACCATATATACACGTGCAAATGTAACTGCAGATGACATCAAGAAGGACATTTCTTTAAACACGGACCGTACCACGGACGATGTGGGGCAGGTAACCCTGACCTATAAAGGGGAGACACTTTCCACGATCCCCATCCACTCGGATCGCACAGATATGACAGAGGACTTGTCCACTCTTCAGCTGGACCACATTTCCAGAAAATCCGATGATAAGGTCGAGACGATTGAACGATCCAACATCATCAAGGACGTGGTTCAGGAGTATTTTCCGCAAATGATGATCTGTGTCCTGACCGCAATCGGCCTTTGTCTCTGCATGATCCTTATCGTTAAGCATAAGCAGAAAAAGCGCGTAAACATCCGGAGATATTTCGGCGACGGACCGGTTCCATCCCGAAATGCCAAAGATGATCAGGAGGAAGTTCAGGAGTTTGAGAAACGCCGCGCGGAACAGAAAATGCTGAAATCCATCGAAGACGATGGTTCTGTTACAAGAAAGAAGCCCGTCAGTACGGTACTTTCCCGGCTTACGGCAGCATCCGGGGATGGCAATACGGACGAAGCAGCTGAGGAAGTCTCCCTCGATGATCTGGTGGATGATCTTCCGAAGAAAGCATCCGGCGCACAGCAGGCAGAAAACAGCACGGATGAAGCAGCCAAGGAAGTCTCCCTCGATGATCTGGTAGATGATCTTCCGAAGAAAGCATCCGGCGCACAGCAGGCAGATAATACTTCGAAGAAAGCTTCCCGGAAGGAAGACGACTCAGATCCGTTTGTTGATGAGGGATGACCCGAAACCCGCACCAAGTCTCGTGAGCGAGCCTTGAATAATGATTGTTTTGAAAGGACCGGTTATGGAGAAAAAAGAACATCTTTCAGCTATTATGAAAGCAAATGGCGAAATGCTGAAATATTTCAGTCTCATGCATGCTGATGCAATGTCCGACCTTCAGGATATAAAGACGGAGCTTTTTGAGCTGAACATCCGCCTGGATGAGCTTAATCGCACCAAGAATCTTTATTCCATGAACAACAATCATACAAAAAATGTATTCAGTCCGATCCAGCCGGATGATTCCATCACACAGAAGGAAACCGAACTGGAGGAAAATCTTCGGATACTGACAGAAAAGAAGAACCAGCTGGAAACCCGTCAACAGAATGCGCAGGAAAAGATCCAGGAGTCGGAAGAACGGCTCAGACTTCTCCGAAATGCGCAGATGTCTGCGATCCGGATCAGCAAGGATCCCACATTTATAGACGAACCGGAGGATGATCCCTTTGAATATATCGAAGAGGAAGAACCGACGAATGAGATCCGCGTACACGGAGAAAGGATCCTTCTTCTCGATGCATTTGACAAAACCTATCTATCCACAATTTTGGATAAGAGGATCCTCACACCGCTTTCCAGCCAGTCACACCGCCTGCAGACACTGAAACGAATGATCGCAACCGATCCGGAGCAGGCAAAGCTTATGCTGGATGAGTTTGACTCACAGATCAGCGGCATTTCCGAAACACTGCGCGCACAACTGGAGCGCCTGCATCGGAACTTTGATGAAAAGAGTCCTCTCAGCACCCTGCTGGATGAATGGATCATGGCCTTCCGTGACAAACATCCGGAATATGTGCTGGATTCCTCGGTTCAGGTTCGTGATGAAACCATGGTTCTGCCGTATACCTATTCGCTTACACTGCTCCAGCTCATGGATTATCTTTTCGATAATATCGTACGACATTCCAGCGCAAACCAGATCCGTTTCCGGGTGCAGGTAAACGCTTCCGTTATAGACGTTTTCCTAAGCGACAACGGTACCGGTATTCCGGACCACATCATGGATACCGCTCCCTGGTACAGCAGTCTTCATAAGGCCGAGGAAATGTTGTTCCTCCTTGACGGACATATGCAGATCTCCGGCTCAAAAGACCACGGAACCACCGTACGTTTTACATTGCCATTTTAACCATACACTTAAAGAGAGGTTGTTATGAAAGAACAAATCGCAAAAATACTCGCTGAAAAGATTCCTTCTTTATCAGAAGCAGAAATCCTGGAACTGATCGAGATCCCGCCGAACCCTCAAATGGGCGACTACGCATTTCCCTGCTTCCGTCTGGCGAAAACCCTTCGCAAGGCGCCCCCGATGATCGCAGCAGATCTTCTGGGCGAGATCGAAGCACCGGATTTTATCGAAGAGATCAAGGTTGCCGGCGCATATCTGAATTTCTATGTTAAGAAAAATGTATATGCAGAAACCCTTCTGTCAAAGGTTCGCGGCGAACAGTTCGGAAGTTCCGAGGAAGGAAAAGGTCATACCATCTGTATCGACTACTCCTCTCCGAACGTTGCAAAGAACTTCCATGTGGGACATTTACGTACAACCATCATCGGAAATTCATTGTACAAGATCTTCTCGAAGCTCGGTTATCATGTAGAGCGGATCAACCACCTGGGCGACTGGGGAACCCAGTTCGGCAAGCTGATCGTAGCCTATAAAAAATGGGGTTCCGAAGAGGCCGTCAAGGAAAAGGGAATCGAAGAACTGATGCGGCTTTACGTGGACTTCCACAAGGCTGCAGATGAGGATCCCGCACTGGAGGACGAGGCCCGTTTCTGGTTTGCCGAAATGGAGCGCGGAAACGAAGAAGCCCTGAAGATCTGGAAATGGTTTGTTGACATAAGTCTGGAAGAGTTCAAACGCACCTATCGTCTTCTGGGTCTGGAATTCGACCATTATACCGGTGAAAGCTTCTATCGCGACAAAACAGAAGCGGTTGTGAAACGTCTTACCGATGCAAACCTTCTTTCCGAAAGTGAAGGTGCCAAGATCGTTGATCTTTCCGAATATGATATGGCTCCCTGTCTTATCCTGAAGAACGACGGCAGCTCCATTTACGCAACACGCGATCTTGCTGCTATCTTCTATCGTATGGAGAACTATCATTTCGATCGCTGCCTGTATGTAACCGGTCAGGAACAGCGCTTACATTTCCAGCAGGTATTCAAGGTTGTTGAGCTCCTCGGAAACGAATGGGCAAAAGAAGGACTGGTACACATCCCCTACGGCCTTGTAAGCCTTGGTGGTGAAAAGCTTTCATCCCGTGACGGAAATGTAATCTATGCGGAAGACATCCTGCTGGAAGCCATTTCCAAGATCAAGGCGATCATCGAAGAAAAGAATCCGGATCTCGAAAACAAAGACGATGTTGCAAGAAATGTCGGTGTCGGAGCCGTGATCTTCAATGACCTTTACAATCAGCGGATCAAGGATGTATCCTTCCGTTGGGAACATCTCCTGAACTTCGATGGAGAGACAGGTCCCTACGTTCAGTACACCTATGCACGCTGTTCCAGTATCCTTCGTAAGGTGGAGGATTTCGACCCCAACGGTCCGATCGATATCAGCTTCATGACAGATGAAGCATCCCTCGGATTATTGAAGGAACTCAGCCGGTTTGATTCGGTTGTAAAGGAAGCAGCAAAGCGTTATGAACCCTCTGTTGTAGCACGGTTTGCAGTGGCTGTTGCCCAGGCATTCAATCACTATTACACAGTAAACCGTATCAATGTTGAGGATGTAAATGAGAGAAACGCACGTGTTCTTCTGGTAGACATCACCCGCCGGATCCTGCGTGATGCCATGGATCTTCTGGGAATCACATGTGTTGAACAGATGTAAGTCAATTCAGTTAAAATTAACAACGCGCCGTATAAATCCATTCCGGGGATCTTGCGGCGCGTTGTTCAATCCGGCCGCTATGGATATGGACAGCTGCGAAAACTCGCAGATTTATATCTCTATCATATGCACGGACAGGGGCGTTTATGATTAAATACGTATTCGTATGTATACATCCTGACAACAAACGACGGAGGAATGTTATGTCAACCAGCAATTATAATCCGGTATTATATGGAATAGGTCTCGGGCCCGGTGATCCGGAGCTTATTACTGTAAAAGCACTAAACAAGATCAAAGAATGTACCACTCTCTTCGTTCCCGGAAAGGACCCGGAAACCAGCGTGGCATATGGGATTTTAAGGAAATTGCTCTCCCCTGAAGAGCTTCAGGATAAGGAAATAATACACGTCGTAATCCCAATGAAAACAACCTCTATAAATATAGAGGTTGTGTATAACCATATTTCATCTATAATAATACACCATATGGATAATCATAAAACATGTGCATTCCTGACACTCGGAGATCCAACACTGTATTCAACCTTCTCCCCAATAAAGGCATTAATCGAAACAGCGGGTTATAACACGGTAATCATCAACGGCGTTCCATCCTTTGTTGCTGTCGCTGCTACCTGTAATCGAATCCTTACTTACGGGAACCAACAGCTACATATACTCCCGCATTCTGATACGATTGTTGAGTTTGAAACCAAAACTAATACTGATACTAATACTGATACTGATACTAATACTGATACTGATACTGAGATTAATACAGATACTAATACTAACACTGATGTCAATACGGACACCAACACGGGTACTAATACTACTATCGATACTAGTGCAAGTTTAAATACCAATAATAGAATCAATAGTAATACCCGTTTCGGACACACGACTGTTTATATGAAATCCGGAACAAGAATCGAATCATTACTGGAGGACTATAGAATCAAATCTTCATCCAGGAAAATGAACATCTATGGATGTTCAAATTGTGGATTTGACGATCAGGTTATATATCAATCCATTAAGCAGCTGGACAACACGCCACCCCAGGAATACTTTACTACTCTTATTGTTGAAAACTAAGCCGATTACATTATACTTAGTATCCGGATGAATGATTCACTCATATACTAAAGCCCAATGTTTCACGTGAAACATTGGGCTTTTTCTTCGAAAGGCTCCAAATTATGTGGATTATGTCGATAAAACCGTTGATAAGTGCCGAAAACCGTATAGTTATCAACACTTTCCAAACAAAAAAGCGAATTATTTGCATGCTGACTGTTGATAACTATTAAATCTTAAGATTAATAATTATTATTAAGTGTGAATAATTCCAGGATTATTATACTTGATCAATACGATTGAACTTTTAAAGATAAGGTTTTAATGTTTCACGTGAAACATTTATATGAAAACAGT
>CADBOV010000299.1 GCA_902796385.1 uncultured Lachnospiraceae bacterium | reverse complement strand
GTCCCTGTTACCGTAGCCTTTCCCTCAGGAAAGTTTTCTGCGGTTTCCGGGAAGTTACAGCAGATCCGTGTGGCCTTCGGCAGGGCGATCTTATTGGCAAGCCCCGGGGTCATGTCCGATTCGTGGATCACAATGGGTATCTTCTTCCGTCCTGCAGCGAGGACCACAGGTACGCTGACAAAGCCGCCCTTCGAGAAGACCACATCCGGTTTGAGGGTCTTCATAAGCTTCTTGGCCTGTCGGAAGCCCTTGATCACACGGAAGGGATCCGAGAAATTACGGATACTGAAGTAGCGCCGAAGCTTGCCGGAGGATATTCCGTAATATGGAATCCCCACATCTTCGATCAGCTTTTTCTCGATCCCGTCATAGGTTCCGATATAGGATATGTCATAGCCCATTTCCCGAAGCCTGGGAAGCATGGCGATATTCGGTGTGACATGGCCGGCGGTTCCGCCACCGGTGAGCACGATCTTCTTCATGATGAATACCTCTTCCGGCGGAGCAGGATATAGGTCGGGTCCTGGCTCCGCTGCTGATGGGACCCGTGCGTATTATTCTAACATATATGATACAAAATAGGAAGTTGGGATTGAAAGAGAACCGATGAAATGGTATGATATCTGATAGTGATTTTAATCCGGAATTGGAGGAATATACGTATGACACAGAAGATAACATTTGATTTCAGTAACACGAAAGCGCTTGCATCAGATGCTGATGTTGCAGCGATCAGAGATCGTGTGATCGCAGCTAAGAAAACACTGGTTGAGAAGACCGGCGAGGGAAATGATTTCCTGGGCTGGATCGACCTTCCGGTTGACTATGACAAGGAAGAGTTTGACCGGATCAAGAAGGCGGCAGCCAAGATCCAGAGTGATTCTGACATCCTTCTGGTGATCGGTATCGGCGGCTCTTATCTGGGAGCACGCGCTGCCATCGAGGCACTTCGTCACGGATTCTACAATATGGTTGACAAGTCCATTCGTAAGACTCCGGAGATCTATTATTGCGGAAATAACATCAGCAGCACCTATATCAGTGAGCTCTGCGATGTGATCGGTGACCGCGATTTCTCCGTAAACGTAATTTCAAAGTCTGGAACCACCACAGAGTGCTCCGTAGCATTCCGCCTTTTCAAGCAGATGCTTGAGAAGAAGTACGGTAAGGCAGGGGCAGCCGGCAGGATCTACGCTACAACGGATAAGGCAAAGGGAGCGCTGAAGACCCTGGCGGATGCGGAGGGATATGAGACCTTCGTGGTACCGGATGATGTAGGAGGACGTTTCTCCGTACTCACCGCTGTAGGTCTTCTTCCCATCGCTGCATCCGGCGCTGATCTGGACAAGCTGATGGAGGGTGCTGCCAACGGACGGAAGTACTGTCTGGAGAAAGACTTTGATGATAATGATGCCATGAAGTATGCGGCAGTCAGAAATGTACTGCATGAGAAGGGCCTGGGTATGGAGATCCTGGGTAACTTCGAGACGGCACTTCACTATGTAACCGAGTGGTGGAAGCAGCTCTACGGTGAGAGCGAAGGCAAGGACGGAAAGGGAATCTTCCCGGCAGGTGTGGACTTCACAACCGACCTTCACTCCCTCGGACAGTTCATTCAGGAAGGAACAAAGAATCACTTTGAGACATTTATCAATGTCCTGAATCCGAAGAAGACCGTAACCATGGAGCTTGAGGAGACAGATCTGGACGGCCTGAATTATCTGGCAGGAAAGACGGTTGATTTCATCAACAAATGTGCCATGAACGGAACCATCCGTGCACATGTGGACGGCGGCGTTCCGAACATCCGGATCGATATGGAAGCCATCGATGAGCTTTCACTTGGCGAACTGTTCTACATTTTCGAGTTTGCCTGCGGCGTAAGCGGCTATGTACTCGGTGTGAATCCGTTCAATCAGCCGGGTGTTGAGAGCTACAAGAAGAACATGTTCGCACTGCTGGGACGCCCGGGATATGAGGAGAAGACAGCAGAGCTTCGCGCACGTCTGGGTCAGTAAGAGAAATGATCCGTAATTGATGATACAAATGGAATCGGAAGGGGTAGGTCGAACCGGCCTGCCCTTTTCCATCGAATGATCACCTGAAAGGTTTCCCCATATGGAAGAACAGTTTACGTATGTCGCACCCTGTCATTTCGGACTGGAAGCGGTGCTGAAAAAAGAAATACAGCAGCTCGGATATGAGATCACTTCGGTTGAAGATGGAAGGGTTGTTTTTCGCGGGCCGGTGGAAGCGATTGCCCGGAGCAACATTTTCATACGGACAGCGGAACGGATCATGTTGCTCTGCGGTGAGTTTCAGGCAGTAACCTTTGATGAACTGTTTGAGGCAACGAAGGATATCCCCTGGGAGCGGTATCTGCCGAGAAATGCGAAGTTCTGGGTTACGAAGGCCACCACAAACCGCAGTGCGCTGTTCAGTGCGTCCGCGATCCAGTCTATCGTGAAAAAGGCAATGGTGGACCGGCTTCGGAAGACCTATCATATAGAGCGGTTTGCCGAGGACGGGGATGAATATCCGGTCCGGGTCTTCATCCTGAAGGACAGGGTCACCATCGGACTGGACACCTCCGGCGTGTCACTCCATAAGAGAGGATACCGGAAGCTGGTGGGAAAGGCTCCCATTTCGGAAACCCTGGCGGCGGCACTGCTGATGCTGACTCCCTGGCGGGAAGACAGGATTCTGGTGGATCCCTTCTGCGGAAGCGGTACATTTCCGATTGAAGCCGCCATGATCGGCGCGCGGATCGCGCCGGGCGTGAACCGGGAATTCACTGCGAACCAGTGGCAGAAACTGCTTACGAAAAAGCAATGGTACGAGGCCTATGACGAGGCCCGGAGCCTGGAACGGACGGATGTGAAAATGCATCTCCAGGGCTATGACATCGACGGTGAGCTGATCAAATGCGCCATACAGAATGCCAGAGAAGCGGGTGTTCTGGAGCATATTCATTTTCAGGCCAGGGATGTGGCGGATCTGAGACATCCGAAGCCCTACGGATTCCTGATCACGAATCCGCCTTACGGTGAGCGTATCGCGGAAAAGGAGGAACTTCCGGCACTGTACCGTACCCTTGGGGAGGTTTACCGCGGACTGTCCGACTGGTCCATGTACATCATCACCTCCTATGAGGAGGCGGAGAAATACATCGGAAGGAAAGCGGATAAAAACAGAAAGATCTATAACGGTATGATCCGGTCCTATTTCTATCAGTTCATGGGACCGAAACCGCCGAAGAAACATTTGCCGGAACAGGCAACAGGGAAAGAAGGTTAACGGGATTTGAGAAAATGGCTCCTTCTGCTGCTTTTGATCAGCGGGATCGCTGCGGGCTTTTTCTGGATGGCAGACCGACCGCAGGTAAAAACTGAAAAGAATGACGGCTATGAGGAGAGCGTCCGGCAGCTTCGCACCGATATGATCCGGCAGAGCGAGATCAGGGAAATGGACATCCGTCTGAACGGGATCAGTCTGAAGAATTTCGGCTATCAGATCCGGATCGACGAGAATCTCCGGCTTCTCTGCCAGGAGCGCATGCTGGAGGACGTGATGGGCTGTTCCATTGTCCGGTATTCCAACGGAAATGTGACGGTGGAACACGGGGATACGGTGATCCGGCTGGAAAAGGACAGTACAAAGGCAAAGATCGGTGATCAGATCGTGGATCTTATGGCGGTATACCAGTATGATGAAACAGAATGCCAGCTGTATCTTCCGGCTGTTCGCCTGATGAAGGCCATCGGGTACCAGACCACGGTATCCTATGCGGATAACATGGTGAATTTCGAAGAGGTCACCACCCGGAATCCGCTGCCCGCAAGGTATGATATGCGGGAGAAGGATCGTGTCACCCCGGTCCGGGATCAGGGGAGATACGGAACCTGCTGGGCATTTGCATCTCTGGGAGCACTGGAAACCACGCTGATGCCATATGAGAAGAATACCTATTCCACGGATCATATGACACTGAATAACAGCTACCGGCTGGATCCCTCCGCCGGCGGCGGACATACCATGAGTATCGCTTATCTGGCGGCATGGCAGGGTCCGGTGTATGAGGAGGATGATCCGTATGGTGACGGAGAGACGGTTCAGGGACTCTCCGCTGTCAAGCATCTGGAAGAAGCGATCGTCATCAACGAGAGGGATGACGAGATCATCAAGGGTGCCATCTACCGGTACGGCGGGGTTGAAACATCACTGTATCTGGAAATGGAATACACCGATACCTATTCGAAATATTATAATCAGGAAAAGGCTTCGTATTTCTACAACGGAGAGGAAAAACCGAATCACGATGTGGTCGTGGTTGGTTGGGATGATGATTTTCCGAAGGAGAATTTTTCCATTCAGCCTGAAAAGAACGGCGCATATATCTGCAAAAACAGCTGGGGCGAAAACTTCGGGGAAAAGGGATATTTCTATGTGTCCTATGAAGATGTAAATATCTGCAGCCAGTCCATTATTTATACCAGACTTGAGGATCCGGACAATTTCCAGTATATCTATCAGTCGGATCTGATGGGATGGGTCGGTGAACTGGGTTTCGGAAAGGAAGATGCCTTCTTTGCCAACTGTTATGTGCCTTTGCGGGACGAGGAGCTGGCGGGAGTATCCTTCTATGCCACAGGCCCGAGAACCACATTTTCGGTTTATTATGTACCGGAGGTAAAGAGTACCTCCGATCTCAGCAACAGGGAATTCCTGGTTTCCGGAGAGACCCGGTATGCAGGCTATTACACGGTCAAGATCCCGAATCCTCCGACCCTCACGAAGGGACAGAAATACGCTGTGGTGATCAAAATCTCCACGCCGGGTTCCAAACGTCCCATCGCGGTGGAATATGCCGCGGATGAGAGATCCGGGCAGGCGGATATTTCCGACGGAGAAGGCTATATCAGCCTTTACGGCGAGGCTTGGAACAGTGCGGAGGCCGAGGGGTGCAATGTCTGCCTGAAGACATTTACCAATGACAGAAAGGAAGATGCTCCGGATGAAAATGATACGGGGCAGGACGGCGGGACCCGGGATGGATCCGGAAGCAACGAGGAACAGGGCGAGGACGGGAATCGCGAAGAATGATAAGAGGAAGCTTTGAAAGAGAGGATATGAAATGAGACTTATTTTTGCTACGGGAAATGAGAATAAAATGCGTGAGATCCGGCAGATCTTCGGGGATTTCGGTTATGAGATCCTTTCCATGAAGGAAGCAGGGATCGATATCGACATCGTGGAGGACGGAATCTCCTTCCAGGAAAATGCGCTGATCAAGGCCCGCGCGGTACATGCGGTTTCAAATGCGCTGGTGCTGGCGGATGATTCGGGACTGGAGATCGATGCGCTGAACCGTGAGCCCGGGATCTTTTCCGCCAGATACATGGGAGAGGATACATCCTATGATATAAAGAATGCAGACCTGATCCGTCGTGTGGAGGGGCTTCCGGATGAGAAGCGTTCCGCGCGTTTCGTCTGTGCGGTAGCAGCGGTTCTTCCGGATGGAAGGGATCTGGTGCAGACAGGCGTAATGGAAGGCAGGGTAGCATACGCGCCGGCAGGGGAAAACGGGTTCGGTTATGATCCGATCTTCTTCCTTCCCCAGTACGGAAAGACTTCGGCAGAGATCTCTCCGGAGCAGAAGAATGCGATCAGCCACAGAGGGCAGGCACTTCGTATGATGAAAACCGCACTGGAGGCGATGCTGTGAATCCGGGTAAAATACTGATCATGAGTGATTCCCATTGGAACACGGAATATGTGATGAAAGCGATCAGAAAAGAAAAGCCGTTTGATCTGCTGGTCCATCTGGGCGATGTTCAGGGAAACGACCGGGAGATCTCACTGGAAGCGGGATGCCCATGTTATTTCGTCCGGGGGAACTGTGATTATGATAACGATCTCCCGACATTTACGGTATTTCAGATCGGAAACCATAAGGTGTATGCCGCCCACGGCCACAGGCATCATGTGGGCTGGGGGACGGAGAATCTGGAAATGTCCGCATTGCAGTACGGGTGTGATATAGCCATGTACGGACATACGCACGTGCCGGATCTCAGGGAAAAGGAAAAGATCACGGTCCTGAATCCGGGGAGCATCTCACAGCCGAGACAGTCGGATCCGAAGCGGACCTATGTGGTGATGACACATGATACGGAAACCGGAAAACTGGACTACGAACTGAAGAGTATATAGACGAAGGGATCGGACAGATAAAGGGGAGATTATGAAAAAAGGGGATATCATCGAGGGAAAGATCGAAGCATACAGCTTTCCGAATAAGGGGAGCTTCCAACTGGATGACCGGAAGATCATTGTGAAAAACGCGCTTCCCGGATCGGAGGTCCGTGTCCGGATCATTAAGAAAAAAAGCGGATATGCGGAAGGTATGATTTTGGACACACTGAAAACTTCGCCGTATGAGACGAAAAAACCGGTATGTCCTTTATTTTATGAGTGCGGCGGATGCACCTATCAGACCGTCGGATATACAAACCAGCTGCGGTTAAAGGAACAGATGGTGAAGGATCTTCTTGCGCCCGTGGTTCCGGAGCTTCCCTGGGAAGGAATCAAGCCCTCTCCCGATCAGTATCAGTACCGTAATAAAATGGAGTTTTCATTTGGTGATGCGGAGAAGGACGGACCCCTGACGCTGGGACTTCACCGGCTGGGATCCTCCTATGACATCCTTTCTGTCGGAAACTGTGCGCTGGTGCGCCCCGCCTGGAATGAAATATTGAAATTCACACAGAAATTCTTCCGTGATCATAAAGTGTCCTTCTATCATAAAATGCAGCATTACGGGATCCTGCGCCATCTGGTGATCCGCCAGTCCTTTGCGGACGGAGGGATTCTGGTCAATCTGGTGACCACCACGAAGCATGAACTTCCCGTGCCGGACAAGAAGTCACCGGAGGGGGAGAATAAACCCACCGGAAACGCAGGAGCGGATACGGAGGGAGAAGGACTCAGGAATCAGATCATAGAGGACCTGCATTTACCGGAATATGTGGCAGGACTTGTGGGGCTTGAAGCCTCCGGAAAGTTCGATGCGCTCAGCAGTCACAGCCATCTGGCCGGAATCCTCTATACGGAAAATGATTCGCTGTCGGACGCGGTAAAGAGTGACTCCACAACACTTCTTTACGGGCAGGACTATCTGATGGAAGAGGTTTTGGGACTTTCTTTTAAGGTGTCCCCGTTCTCCTTCTTCCAGACCAATACAAAGGGCTGTGAAGTGCTTTACAGCAAGGTAAGGGAGTATGTGCTTTCGGTCTATGAGGAAGCAGTTGGAGAGAGCACCAGGCAGGCCGGAGTGATCTACGACCTCTACAGCGGCACCGGAACCATCGCCCAGCTTATGGCACCCATAGCAAGGAAAGTATACGGCATTGAAATCGTGGAGGAAGCGGTTGAAGCCGCAAAGGAAAATGCAAGGCTGAATAAGCTTTCCAATTGCGAATTCATAGCAGGGGATGTCCTGAAAAAACTGGATGAGATCGAGGAAAAACCGGACTTTATCATATTGGATCCGCCGCGGGAAGGCTGTACACCGAAGGCGCTGGAGAAGATCATAGACTACGGAGTGCCGTATATGGTCTATATCAGCTGTAAACCCACATCCCTGGCCGGGGATCTGGTTATGCTGCAGGAGCGTGGATATAAAGTTCTTCGCGCATGCGCCGTAGACCAGTTCCCGAATACAACGCATGTGGAGACCATCGTATTGATCGAACGGATTATAAAAGCGAAGGATCATGTTCAGGTAGGTATAGATGCCGAAGAGTATTACAGAATC
>CADBOV010000298.1 GCA_902796385.1 uncultured Lachnospiraceae bacterium | reverse complement strand
GCAACATTTCCGCCGCCGACTACAACCGTGCTTTCGGGATGCTTGATCGGTGTCTTGGAATCTTCCTTGTAAGCCTTCATCAGATTGATACGGGTCAGGAACTCATTTGCGGAATAAACTCCGTTCAGGTTCTCGCCCGGTATGTTCATAAAGCGCGGAAGACCTGCTCCGGAGCCGATGAATACGGACTCAAAACCGAACTCATCAAAAAGCTCATCGATGGAAATGGTCTTTCCGATCACTACATTTGTTTCAACCTTTACACCCAGAGCCTTGAGACCGTCGATCTCCTTCTGTACGATTGCCTTCGGAAGACGGAACTCCGGAATTCCGTAAGCCAGCACACCGCCGGCCAGATGCAATGCTTCGTAGATCGTAACGTCATAGCCCTTCTTTGCCAGATCTCCGGCGCAGGCAAGTCCGGAGGGACCCGAACCGATCACTGCAACCTTGTGGCCGTTGCTCTCCGGTTTCACCGGTTCTTCCTTGCTGTTGGCCATATGCCAGTCCGCCACGAAACGCTCCAGACGGCCGATGGCAACCGGTTCTCCCTTGATACCGCGGACACAGTACTTCTCGCACTGCGACTCCTGCGGACACACGCGGCCGCAGACTGCAGGAAGGGAACTGGATCTGGTGATCACTTCGTATGCACCTTCAAAGTCTCCCTCTGCCACCTTTGCGATAAAGGCCGGGATATCGATCTGAACCGGACATCCGCCGGTACAGGGTTTGTTCTTACAGTTCAGGCAGCGCTGTGCCTCGTCGATTGCCTGCTCCTCGGTATATCCGAGCGCAACCTCATTAAAGTTTTTATTTCTTACATCCGGTTCCTGTGCAGGCATCGGATTTTTTACCATAGACATATTCGGCATCTTACTTTACCTCCTGCTTCAAAAGCGAACAAGCTTCATCCCGGGCCTTTTGCTCAAAGGGCTTATAGGAGGCACCCCTTGCCATTGCTTCATCAAAATCAACTTCAAAGCCGTCAAAGTCGGGGCCGTCAACACATGCAAACTTTGTCTTTCCGCCAACCGTCAGTCTGCAGCCGCCGCACATTCCGGTACCGTCAACCATGATGGGATTCATGCTGACTACGGTCTTTACGTTATATTTCTTTGTAACTGCAACGACAAACTTCATCATGATCAGCGGTCCGATGGCGATTACTTCATCATACTGCTCACCGGATTCGATCAGGCGCTCAAGCGCTGCGGTTACAAGTCCCTTTTCACCTCTGGAACCGTCGTCCGTCATCAGTACATATTTATCGCTTGCTGCCTTGAATTCATCCTCCAGGATAACCAGATCTTCATTCCGGAAACCTACGATCGTATGAACCTCGCAGCCGATATCATGCAGCTTCTTTGCAACCGGGTATGCGATCGCGCAGCCGACACCACCGCCGACAACTGCAACCTTCTTCAGGCCGTCTGTCTCAGTCGCCTTTCCGAGCGGTCCCACGAAATCCTGAATGAAATCTCCTTCCTCGAGAGAATTCAGTATTTCCGTACTTCCGCCTACGATCTGGAATATAATTGTAATGGTTCCCTTCTCTCTGTCGTATCCGGCGATGGTAAGCGGAATTCTTTCACCATCTTCCTTAACGCGGAGGATGATGAACTGTCCGGGTTCACATTTCCGTGCAACCAGCGGAGCTTCAACCTCCATCAGCGTAACAGTCGGATTGAGGGATCTTTTTTGAACAATCTTGTACATAATAATGGTACCCCTTTTTAATTTACAACGATTTACCTGCCGGAATCGACAGGTAATCAGTGGAATTATAGCATTTCATCTTATGAATGACAAGAATATCTTACAATTTTCATTCCGTCCTTGAAAACGTACTTTCCTTTGAATATAATGGTAGCATCAATTTGACGGAGTAAATTTACGCATATGAAATCAAAGAAACTTAAGATTCTTCTCTGGATCGCAGGAATCCTTCTGGCAGCCGGCGGGATTGCCTTCGGAATCTTCCTATATAAAATAAAGCATGCGCATACGATCGACCCGCTGACAAAGGAACGGCTGATCGCTGCCGGGATCGACAAGGCGGACAAGGTCCTGATCCTTGCCCATCCGGATGATGACTCCCTCTGGGCAGGCGGTCACCTGAAGTCCGGCAACTGGTTCGTTCTCTGCATTACCTGCGGAAGAAACGATATCCGCCGCGAAGAATTCAGTTCAGCCATGAAAGCCTCCGGGAATTCCTACATTATCCTGGATTATCCGGACAAGGTCATGGGTATCCGGGATGACTGGGAAGCGATCCGGCCGGACCTGAAGAAGGATCTGAATCTGGTTCTTACCTATAAAGACTGGAAAGAGGTCGCAACCCACAATCCGGACGGTGAATACGGACATCAGCATCATAAGATGGCATCCTCCATCGTGACGGACCTGTGCAGAGACCTGAAGATGACCGACCGGCTGGAATACATGGGTAAATATTATAAGAAGAGCGAGCTCCCGGACGTGGAGAAAACCCTGACCCGTCTGACAGACGAAGAACTGGCGTTTAAGGAGCATCTGCTCACCTTCTACAAATCACAGAAAAAGACCGTTGACAAGCTTTCCCACATGAATCCTTATGAAATGTGGAAACCATACAGTTATTATTATGAACAGTAAAACCACCCACACCAATCGAAGACTTAACAAGACAGACTACAGGATTCTGATGATCATTGGAATCCTTTTTGTCGTCTTCATAATACTTCTTACACGCTTTAAATATACATTCGGCTCCAAGCTGGACTGGTCGGATCAGCATTTTGCGATCCCGGAGTATCTCCGGACCCTGTTTTATAAGACCGGAAATCCTTTCCCCAGCTTTGCCCCGAATCTGGGCGCGGGCGAGAATATCTATTATCTTTCCTACTACGGACTCTTCTCCCCGTTTATCCTTATCTCATATCTTCTGCCCTTTGTTCCCATGTCGGTCTACATACCCGTCGGATCGGCCATCATGTGTTATCTGGGGGCCGCACTGTTCTACCGCTATCTCCGGAAGAGCATGGATCCGGCCAGAGCCCTGACGCTTACCATTGCCTATCTTACGGCAAGTCCGATCATCTTCCACGCGCACAGGCATATCATGTTTGTGATCTATATGCCCTTTTTCATTCTCGCGATGGAAGCCGTCGACTCCTTCTTTCAGAAAAAAAGAAGATGGCCGCTTGTCATCTGGACACTCTGCATCATACTCTGCAACTGGTTCTTCAGTGTGTCCGCCCTGGTGGCTCTTACGGTTTACGGACTGTACCGGTTCTTTATGACCTATGAAACATTTGATAAAAAGCTTCTGATCCGGGAGGGTTCCCGGTTCGCACTCCATATCATCACCGCGGTATTTATGGCCGGCGTACTGCTCCTTCCCACCGTCCATGTACTTCTTTCGGGAAGAGACAAGAGTAATTCCGGGATCAAACTGACCGATCTCATTCCTCGCCTCAGCACGGAACCCATCGGCTACTCCCCCTATTCCATGGGGCTCGGATGCTTTGCGATCCTTGCCATGATCGCCGCCCTTTTTGCAAAAGGCCAGCGGGGCCGGAGATTTCTGGGCATCGTTCTTGCGGTGATCTGCTGCTGCCCCTTTGTTTCCTATGCCCTGAACGGCACCATGTATATTGAGAGCAAGGTCTTTATTCCGTTCATCCCCCTTGCACTGATCCTCTGCGGAAATCTGCTGGATGATCTGTCGGAAAGAAAGCTCCCCCGCTCCATCGTGATCACGTTTTTCGTTTTCGTCGGACTTTCTGTCCTGACCTCGTTTCTCCTGGGTAAGAACAGCTATACATCACTGGAAGCTGCCGGTATCGTGATCGACACCGTGATCCTTCTGGTGGTGCTGATCCTGTTTTATAAAAAGAACTACATCCGACCGTTCCTGGTTTCCTTCCTGGCGCTTCCGCTGATCCTGGTCTATCCCCTGAACTATGCGGATCCCCTGGTGACCCTGTCGAATATCGACGCCTGGGAGTCTCCCTCCTACCCGGTCCTCAGCAAGGTCGCATACGAACGGGATAATCTGTGGAGAACCTCCATCGTTGAAAACCGGGCAGATCTGGCCAACCGGATCCCGTCCGCGGATTACTACAGCGCATACATTTACTCAAGCCTGCATCATAAGGCTTACAACACATTTTACTTTGAAGAAATGCATAACGAAAATGAATTCCGGAACGCGGCGCTTACCACCCGCTCCCAGAATCCCTTCTTCGTTACCTTCATGAGCGAGCGCTACCTGATCGGCAAGTCCGGGACAGTCCCCTACGGCTACGAAACCATCGCAGAGGACGGAACCTGCAGTCTTTATGAAAATAAAAACGTCCTCCCCCTCGGAAGGACAAAGCCCACACTGGGAGAAGACATTTACGAAAATCTCGCACCTGCCGAAAAAATGGAGGCGCTCACGAAATACGTCATTACCGGAACCGGCGGAACCTATGAAAGCAGCGTGGAGGAACTGGGGCTGATCACACTTCCGGATGTCCCGGAGATCAAAAAGGTCCCCACCGGCTGGCGGGTAACCTCAGACAAGCTTTTCAACGCGTCCACTCCCCTGCCCTATACGGTACCGGAGGGAAAACTCCTGGTGATCGAAATGACGGCAGACAACACGGTCTACCGGAGGACCGATGCCCGCGTTACCATCAACGGTATCCGGAACACCCTGACTGCACCGGACTGGAAATATTATAACAACAATACCAACTTCACCTATGTCCTTCCCCCCTGCACGGATCTGGACCTGATCTTCACGGACGGGGACTATCTCCTCAGCGAGATCCACGCCTACCTGGTGGATGCGCCGCAGGTAAACCCGGATACGGATGCGCTGCAGATAGACAAGAAAAAATCCGGCGGTGATTGTTTCATCGGAACCATCACCTGCCGGAACGATAGTTATTTTGAACTTGCCATCCCCTACGATACCGGATTCCGGATCACCGTAGACGGACAGGAGCAGGAGTATTCCTGCGTTGATACTTCCTTTATCGGATTTCCCATCAAGGCCGGCGAGCACACCATCGAGATCGTATACAAAGCTCCTCTGTTAAATGCAGGGCTTCTCCTCTCGGCCGTCGGAACCCTGATGCTCATCGGACTCATCCTTCTGGAACGAAGACAACGAAAGAAGGAAAGATCAGCTGCCTGACCCCGGAAGGAAAACAGGTCAGCCGCCTGCTCCCGGTTCCTCCGGAAGACTGCTGTAATACTTTTCCAGTTTCGGACGGGCAGCCACATAATAGGGCTCCAGACGCTTATCAAAGTGTTTTCCCATGCCCTCCATGATGATCTTGTCCGCTTCTTCAAAGGACATGCTTTCCTTATACACACGTTTGCTGACCAGCGCATCATATACATCCGCGATGGCCATGATCCTTGCCTCCAAAGGAATCTCCAGACCTGCGAGGCCCTTCGGGTAACCGGATCCGTCCCATCTCTCATGGTGGTAATTCGCCACATTTTCCGCGATCTTACGGAAGTATTCATCATCCGTACCTTCCAGTACCTGATGAACGATCCTTCCACCTTCCTCCGCGTGCTTCTTCATCTGTTCAAACTCTTCCGGAGTAAACCGGCCGGGTTTGCGGAGGATTGCATCATCGACTGCGATCTTTCCCAGGTCATGCATGGGCGCAGCCTTTATAATGGCTTTTCTGAATTCCTTCGTCAGATGCAGATGATTTTCCCTCATCAGTTCATCCATCAGGATACGGACACCCTCACTGGTCCGACGGATATGCCCGCCGGTAGAATTGTCACGGCTTTCAACCAGTGTC
>CADBOV010000297.1 GCA_902796385.1 uncultured Lachnospiraceae bacterium | reverse complement strand
GTTCTGGATGCGGACCTTGCGAACGCCACCCAGACCCAGATGTTCAAGAAGGAATTCCCGGAAAGACATATCGACTGCGGTATCGCCGAATGCAATATGACAGGAATCGGCGCAGGTCTTTCCACGTGCGGAAAGGTGCCGTTTGTCAGTACATTTGCAATGTTTGCGGCAGGCCGTGCCTATGAGCAGGTCCGCAACTCCATCGGTTATCCCCACCTGAACGTCAAGATCGGCGCGACGCATGGAGGAATCTCTGTCGGCGAGGACGGCGCCAGCCATCAGTGCCTGGAGGATTTTGCCCTTATGAGAGTCATCCCCGGAATGGTCGTAGCCTGCCCGTCCGATGATATCGAAGCAAAGGCCATGGTAGAGGCGGCTTATCATTATGAAGGACCGATGTACATGAGATTCGGACGTCTTGCCGTTCCGGTCATCAATGACAATCCGGACTATCATTTTGAACTTGGAAAAGGAATCACGCTGAAGGACGGCAAGGATCTGACGATCGTCGCGAATGGACTTTGCGTGGATCCTGCTCTCAAGGCAGCGGAAAAGCTTGCGGAAGAAGGCATCGACGCAAGAGTGATCAATATCCACACCATCAAGCCTCTGGATGAGGAGCTGATCGTCAAGGCGGCAGAAGAGACCGGAAAGATCTTTACGGCAGAGGAACACTCCGTGATCGGCGGTCTTGGCGGCGCGGTATGCGAGTGCCTGGCAGAAAAATGCCCGGTTCCCGTAAAGAAGATCGGCATTTATGATATGTTTGGTGAATCCGGCCCGGCAGGAGCGCTTCTCGAGAAGTATGGACTGGATGCAGCCGGCATCTACAGACAGGTAAAAGCAGCACTTTAAAAACGGAAAGCCCGGCATTTCTTCATGGAAATGCCGGGCCCGGATCAAATCTTAACGGACAGGCGGAAATAGAATGGCGTTGTTTTCTCGAAAACCGAAAAAGAACAGAAAAAAAAGAAGGATCCCGGAAGAATATCTGACGGAAGAAGAGGAAGATTACGAGGAAGAATATGATTACCGGGAACACATTCATCGCGTTCGCCGAAAACGGCTTCTTCGTTTTTCGCTGATCTTCATCTTTTTTGTGGCGGCGGTTCTTCTGTTTCTTCTGTTTACCGAAAAAAGGACCTATCGGAATTATAAGGTCATTCAAAGCAGTGAGCAGGAAGATATCGTTTCCACGACCTATATGGAAATGGACGGGAATATTCTCCGTTACAATTCCGACGGAGTCTCACTGGAAAGTAAGGATCTGGAAACGATATGGAGAGATACCTACTCCATGCAGAACCCGGTAGGAGATGTCAGGGGAAAACATGCCGTCATTGCCGACATAGACGGAATGTCCATGTCGATCTATGATACGGAAGGCCTTACCGGAACGGTGACCACTTCCTATTCGATCGTGAAGGCAAAGGTTTCCGACGATGGTCTGGTCGCTGCAGTCCTGGACAGTAATGATACGACCTATATCAATTTCTACGATTCCGACGGGGAACTTCTTGCGGAGACACTGACGGAAATCGACGATCCCGGATATCCGATGGATGTGGCGATATCCAATAACGGCGTGCTCCTGATGGTGACCTTCCAGTTTGTTGACGGAGGGGAGACGACCAGTTATGTGGCTTTTTACAATTTCGGCGATGTCGGACAGAATGAGGATGACCGGATCGTCAGCGGTTTCCGATATGAAGGGACCGTAATTCCCGAAGTCCATTATCTGGACGGGTCTTCCTGTGCCGCGATCCGGGACGATGGCTTCACGATCTATACGGGAAGGCAGATCCCGGAAGAAAAGATCACCGTGAAAGTAGACGAAGAGATCGTCAGCGTTTTTCATGATGACAACACCATCGGTCTTGTTTTCCGGAATGAAGGAAGCGGAAAACAGTATACCATGAAGGTATATGACGAGAGCGGAAACCGGAAATTTGAAAAGAGTTTCAACATTCCGTATTCACGGATCAAAGTGAGCGACAGTTATATCCTCATGTTCAACAGCTCCCAGTTCTGTATCATGAACAACAACGGAGTGACAAAATATGAAGGAACCGTAGACGGAGCCATTCACGACCTGATCAAGGTCGGAATGAACCGGTATCTTCTGGTGCTCGAATCCGGAATCAAAATGATCAAGCTTTCATAATATGCTGCCAGGGTCAAAAGGTCATGGACCGATCATGCTTGCATGAATCGGGACATGATGTTTTGACCCGCCCGAACATGAGCAACCAGCGATTTTCCTGATAAGATCAGGAAAATCAGCGGATTGCGAATGGTCGGAGGATTGTGGCATTTCCATGCTGCGGAAATGGAGGAATACATGTCTGTTACCTGGGTTGGGGGAGTCTGCGCGGGACTTCTTCTGATCGGCTTCCTGATCGGCTGCCAGAGAGGGTTTCTGAGAATGCTTGTTTCGGTGTTGCTGGCGGGAGTAACACTATTTGCCGTGTGGTTCATCAATCCTTATGTGAGAAATTTTCTTGATGATCACACCAAAGTACGAGTGAAAATAGAGTCCGGCTGCAAGGATTTTGTTGAGGAGAAGCTCAACGATGCCGTGCAGAGCGGGACAAAGATCCTGACGGATCAATCGGCTTCCGCGGTATCTGCGTTGATCGAAATACTGAAACTGCCGGGTCTTCTGGAAAATCAACTTGAAAAGACCGAATCCGTAAAAACAGCAGCAGAGAAGCTGGCATCCAATGTGAATGACATGTCGACTTATGAAATCTCCGTTTTTGCCAACAGTGTTTCCGAAACGCTTGCAGATATCGCCATAAATTGTCTGTCGTTCCTTGTATCGTTCCTGCTTGTTTTCATCCTGATCCGGGTCCTGTTTTTTGCCGTGAACGTGTTCTCCAGGATCCCTGTGATATCCGGGATCAACAGACTGGCGGGAGGCTTTCTGGGAGCAGGCGAGTTCCTGCTTTTCATCTGGCTTGTCATGATGACGGCAACCCTCCTCTGTAATACGGAGACCGGGCAGAGAGCATTGGAAATGATTCATGCAGATACGATCGCGGATACGCTTTACCGTTGGAATCCCATCCTCCGGTACTTTGAAGGCTTCCGTTGAATTGAAATCCATCCCCCGCGGCACGCCGCGGGGGATGATTTGCGTTATGAGGGAGGCGGTGGACCGCGGGGAGACTGTGGGTTGCGGGGAGGCTGTGGATTGCGGGGTATGCATTGCGCCGCGGGCTTTATGAAGGCAGGCATATAGGAATTGCAAATGTTAATTTACGTATGCCAGTTTACGGTTTCGGCACTTTTGCAGACTTGCCAGGCTGGCATACATGAATTGAGTTTAGTGAATTTTATATGCCTGTGCTGATCTCCGGTGATGAAATCGTCGGTCCATGCGGCCAGCGAACGCATCATCTTCGCCAACATGTTGGAATGATGCCGGAAGAAACAGGACTTGACAACACATACCATAAGCAAAAAATGCCGAGAAAAGAATGCTGAAAATTTTTTTGAAATTTCGTTGAGTGTAAAAGTAAATTCTACATGTAAAGTTAAAATCAACACTGAAGACTAAGTTCTACATTTTATGGGTTTGACAGATGTTAATTATTTCATTATTGTAGAATTTAGCTACTTTGTGACCAGCATCTGTGAAAAAAGAGTATGCTAACGCTGGCCTGTGGAAAATGATCCTGCAAGACTAAGTTCCACACGCCTGGTATCGCACATATGGGTGTCTCAGATCCGCAGGTTTCATTCATGGTTGTAGAGTAGCATGAGGGAGGTTATCTCCCGCTGCGTCTGTCAAGTGGCTTTCACGGCATAACGGGGCCCCCGCCCCATTATTCCATGCACCACTTGACAGACTTGTCTTTCAGCGTAAATCAGCTCTGCCGATCACGGGGAGCTGGAAAAATCAAAGATATTACCAGCCGTGATCGACCTCGTGATTATACGCTGAAAGATCCATTGATTTTCGACAGTATTACAGACCGGGGCCAGCCCCGAGCCCCGGCCTCCTCCAGAGAACTGGTTTATGCGGCAGGTCATTTCTTCATGAGATCCGGGGTAAGACGCACATCATCAGGAGCAACTTCCCAGAGACCAAGAGCTTTTATAAAGGACTCAGGAAGCATCATTTTAGCCAGGGCGTAAGGGGTCATCCCACCAAGACTTTCCCTGGGAGAACTGTTGATATGGCTCATCATGCGGTTGACATCATACTGTGTACAGGCATCGAAGGAAGAACCTTTCGGGAAAATTTTTCGTATATACTCATGGTTCTTCTCACAATGCGGTTTCTGCCAGGAACACATAGGATCGCAGTAATAGATACTGGTACGGATTATGTTGTCCTGACCGCACTCAAGTGCTTCCGGATGGGCAAATTCACCACCCCTGTCGGTCAATACCAGGGGAAACGTGAGGCAGAACTCGAAGGTGGACATCTTCTTTTCAAGGCGGTCAAAGACAGCCTCCACTCTTTTGGCTTCCTTGCTTTCAAGAAGGAAAGCCGCCATAAAGGAGCAGTTGTCGAAATGGAGCGTGAGGAGAACCTTGTGGCTGCCGTCACAGCCGACCACGGTATCCATTTCAACGACCCGTGTATCCGGATGATTTTTCATAAAGTTCTGATAATCTTTGTAAGTGCGGCCTTCAAAGCAGCGTGGATCCTCGATTTCTGTCTTATGTACATGGCGGACTTTGTAAGCCACTTTCTTGGGAAGATCGATATTTTTTACAGAAAGAGCGCCGAGCTCGATATAGTTATAGATCGTTTTTTCACAGAGTGCGAGCTCAGGATGGTTCCTGATGATGGTGTAAGGGGACTGTCCCTGGAGGATCAATGGAGATACCAGTTCATCCAGAACTTTGAGATCATTCTCTGAGATATTGATACCGGTCCTGGATTCGGAAAGAACCGTTTTGTATTCACGGTTGGCGGTAGTGGCTCTGTAATAGAACTTATCAAGGTGGCAGTGAACCTTTTTGACACAGCCGTTGCATACAAAAGGCGCTTTATCCAGAAGATCACAGTGATAGGATCGCGGTGTGAAATCCGGACATAAACGATTGCAGAGATAGCAGGAACGGCAGTTCTTCTTACAGGAAGGGCTACGGTCACCACAAAGGTGCTGCTTCTTGCAGTTACCAGACAGAGCACATTTATTGGAAGGCTCATTGAAGGTGTTGTGACCGTGGGAGGTACGATGCTTCTGGATTTCCTTCGAGATAGTAGAAGGGTCCTTGCTGATTCCTTCAGCGATCTTACGAAGGGACAAGGATGAATCCAGTCCTTTCTCTATGGAAATCCGATCATCTTGAGTCAAGTGTTTATGATTACCCGGTATATTTTTTGACATAATTGCCTCTTCCTACTGCGGATAGGAGACAGTATGTCATGATAACACAGCACGCTATTTTGTGTAAGACTAAATTCCGGCACAGAGTAGAACTTACTTTTTCATTTAACGAAAAAGAACAAATCACCCATAAAGTATTGATTTAAAGAAGAAAAAAGGAATATAATATACTCCGGTCTTTTGCTATTTGCTTTGCCCAATTCAGTTCATTTTTGAACACATTTTCAGAAACAGAAGGGCAAGGCTTTTATTGTCTCGGGAGATTTCGTCATAGTCTCTCGTTGAACGGGTGAAAAACCCGCATGATCTGCCGGAAAAGCTGTTTCTTTCAGCGGTCATGATAGATCCTATCATAAATACTCAGGAGGAGAAACTATGAAAAACAGACTTTCAAAACGCGTGCTGGCTTGGGTCATGGCAGCAAGCCTGACTTTTGGTGCCTGTCCGGCAACGGCATGGTCTTCGGAACCAGCCGAAGAGGAAAGCCAGATCACTGAAGACTCGCAGGAAGAGGAAAGCGATGAAACAGCCCTTTCCGAAAAAGAAGATGCGGATCAGGAGTTCGCGGAAAAGGAAGAAACTTC
>CADBOV010000296.1 GCA_902796385.1 uncultured Lachnospiraceae bacterium | reverse complement strand
GGGAAGAAGCCGAGTTTGATATGACCTTTGCAAAGGAATACTCGGAGAAAAAGGATCAGCTGAAGGCTGAAGAAGCCAGACTGGCGGAACGTAAGGTTCAGCGTGACAAGCTGAAGAGAGAATTTAATCAGGTATTTAAGAAGAAAAGCGAGCTGGAGGAAGAATGCAGCGCGATCCATCTGGCAATCTCGACCATCGAGAGCCTGTCTAAAAAGTATCAGGAGCAGGCTGCAAATACGTTCATTCCGTATCTGTCCGAGTATGTGGAAGCTCTGACAGGAGGACGGTTTGATGACATACGTTTTGACTCTGCAGAAGGACTGATGGCTGAAGGACCCGGCGGAAGCTTTTCGCTGGATGTACTTCCGGAGGAACTGGCTGAACGCGTTTATCTTGCGGTTCGGCTGAGTATTGCAAACAGAATGTCCGAAGAGCAGCTGCCACTTGTGATCGATGATGTGATCCATTTCACATCCGTATCCGACGCTGGTGCATTTCTGGATGTTCTCGGGAATATGAGACAGGAACAGATCGTCCTTATGACATCGGATACGTATCTGAAGCGTGCATTGGATGAGAAGCATATATCATACAATCATGTGAGACTGTAATCGTATGGAGCACCCTCGCCGAAGGAGACGGGGGCGCTCTATGTTTTCGTTTTGGAGATAAAAATGCAGTATAAAAAAATCATAAAAGATGCGCTTCCTTCCCCGGAACAGTTGAAGAAAATGGATGAGGAAGCAGCAGAAAGAAGAAAAGAATCATGGGAAAAGCTGGAAAGCCGGGCGGATGAGATCAGCATCATAGATTTTCATACCCACATTTTCCCGAAGAAGATAGCGAAAAGAGCGCTGGAACATCTTACGGAGGGCTGCAGGACCATTCCTTTTACGGGGGGTACGGAAGAAGAACTCCGTGCTTCCATGAAGGAAGCGGGAATCGGCCTTTCCGTGTCACTTCCGGTGATCACGAATCCGGAAAAGGTGATCCGGATCAATTTCTCCGCCGCCGTTCAAAATGAGAAGGTGGATGAAACCGGGATCCTTTCCTTTGCCGGAATGCACCCGGCAGCCGAAAACTACAGGGCGCTGCTGAATACCATCAAACGCCTGGGATTTAAGGGGATCAAGCTGCATCCGGATTTTTACCGGATCCCGTTTGATGATATACAGACCAAAAGGATCGTGGATTATGCCAGCGAGCTGGACCTGATCGTGGTGACGCATGCAGGAACGGATATCGGCCTTTATCCGCCGGTTTTCTGCACCGTGGACAGTATCGTAAATGTGGTAAAGGATGTACGTCCCGCGAAGCTGGTGGCGGCACATATGGGCGGCTGGAATAACTGGGATGAGGTGCTGGATAAACTGGCAGGGATGGATCTCTGGTATGATACGGCATTTTCCATCGGTGAGATCCCGTGGGATGCTCCGGATGCGAATCAATATCATTTTCATCAGCTGGAAGATGAAGCGTTTGTGGAACTGGTTCATAAGATGGGTGTGGATCGTGTGCTTTTTGCAACCGACAGCCCATGGGCTGAACAGAAAGATTATGTAAACCGCATTGACGGAATGCCTCTTTCGAAAGATGAAAAGAGAAGAATATTTGCAGGAAATGCAAAAAGACTGCTGGGCCTGTAAGGTCGCAGAAAGGAGTTTTAAACTATGTCAAAGCTTTTGGAAATACAAGGCTTAAAAGTAAATGTAGAGGATAAGGAGATCCTTCACGGGATCGACCTGGCTGTGAACAAGGGGGAGACACATGTTATCATGGGCCCCAACGGCGCGGGAAAATCCACTCTGGGACATGCCATGATGGGCAATCCCACTTATGAGATCACGGAAGGAAAGATCCTCTTTGACGGAAAGGACCTGACGGAGGAATCTGCCACGGACCGCGCAAAAGCAGGGCTGTTTCTGAGTTTTCAGAATCCCATTGAGGTTCCCGGTATCTCTCTTTCCAATTTCATCCGGAATGCACTGGATCAAAGAACCGGAAAACGCGTCCGGCTCTGGGATTTCCGGAAGAACCTGGAAAAGAAGATGGCACTTCTCAACATGGACAAAACCTATGCGGACCGTGATCTGAATGTGGGCTTTTCCGGCGGTGAGAAAAAGAAGGCGGAGATCCTTCAGATGCTCATGTTAAATCCGTCCCTGGCAATCCTGGACGAGACCGATTCCGGACTGGATGTGGATGCCGTGCGGATCGTATCCCAGGGTGTTGAGGAGTTTCAGAAGAGCAGTGAAGGTGCACTGGTGATCATTACTCACAGTACACGGATCCTGGAAGCACTCCATGTGGATTATACCCACATTCTCGTAAACGGAAAGATCGTTAAGACCGGAGACGGCTCTCTGGTGGAGGAGATCAACCGGGATGGTTTCGAAAAGTTCTTATAGATCGGAATGGGAGACAGAATGAAAGAGAAAACATATGTGGAAGATGTAGATCGCAACATGTATGACTTCCGCTACGGATATAACGAAGAGGATTATTACAAGGTGGATGCGGGCCTTACGCCTGCCATCGTGGAGCAGATCTCAAAAGAAAAAAATGATCCCGGGTGGATGAAGGATTTCCGGCTTAAGTCACTGGAAATCTATCACCGGACCGGAATCCCGAACTGGGGCCCCCCAATCGACGGCCTGGAAATGGATAATATCGTAACCTATGTCAAGCCGAAGGGGAAGATGAGTGCGGACTGGGAAGATGTTCCGCAGGATATCAAGGATACCTTTGAACGCCTCGGAATTCCGAAGGCGGAACGGGAATCCCTGGCAGGTGTCGGTGCACAGTATGATTCCGAGCTTGTTTATCACAATGTCCGGGAAGAGGTTGCGGCGATGGGCGTTGTCTATACGGATCTGGAATCCGCCATGCACGGGCCCTATGGGGAAATGATCCGCGATCACTTCATGAAACTCGTACCACCGACGGACCATAAATTCGCGGCGCTGC
>CADBOV010000295.1 GCA_902796385.1 uncultured Lachnospiraceae bacterium | reverse complement strand
CGGCTTCGCCGAGGCGGCTCCCTGCGGGTATTGCCCCCTCCCTTCGGTCAGCGGCGCGACGGTCGCCGCATTCAAGTTCGGCTTCGCCGAGGCGGCTCCCTGCCACCAGAAGCCTTCCAGGGGAGGTACCACGTAATCAAAATATCCGTCGATCCGGTGATCACCCTTCTTACTCATTTTAATGGTAAATGCGATCCCGTACAATAACCCGATTGCTTTTTTATATTCCCCGTCTTCCTGATTCGGATCCCCGCTGCCCCGGACGGCAATGAAATCCATGGGCGGAACCGTCACGATGGAAGGCGTGGCCTTCGGCAGGTAGAATTCCTTATACTCTTTCTTATAGTCAAATGCCATCGCATCAGCCCTCCGTCCTGTCCTTCTCTTCATAGGGTTTGTTCCAGGAACCGATCTCAATCAGATTTCCTTCCGGATCCGCGATATAGCAGGTTCTCTGTCCCCAGGGTTCCAGCTCCGGTTCCAGCACGGGAGTTGCTCCTTTTTCCACCGCATTCCGGAAGGCCTCATCCACCTCCTCAAAGGTATCCACATAGAGCGCCAGTTCAAAATGTCCGTTCACCCCCCTCACATACTCATACCTTCGGCCGGTCATTTTCTCAAAGTCGTTTCTGCCATAAAGCAGGAACAGGGTTCCGTCCTTCACCAGATATACATTTGATGTATCCTCTTCTTCCCTGATCCCGAATCCCAGCACATCCCTGTAGAAACGGATCATGGTTGCCATATCATTTACCAACAGTCCAAAACCGTCTAATCTCATGTTCATCCTCCTTCACAAAGATCCATCAATCCATCTCCATATACTGCTGCAGCGTCTTCACCTCGCAGCCCTTGGCCGCATAATACGCAAGCATCTCGTCCATCTTCTTCAGATCATAGCTGGTAACGCAGTCGGAGATCACATGCACGCTGTATCCCTGCTTAGCCATATTATAGCATGTGGATTTTACGCAACCAACCGCATCCGCGCCGGTGATATAAAACTCCCCGATCTCATTTTTCTCTATGAACTCCGAAAATGTATCGCTTGTGAGCGAATTTGCCTTCGTCTTCACAAAGATATGATCGGACACCACCGCGAGTTCCGGAACCAGTTCGGCACCCCTGGTATCGGGTTTGAAGGTCCTGCTTCCCGGTGACAGATTATAATTCCTGATGTAGACAACCTCCATCTTCTCTGCCACTGCCCAGTCAACCGCCTGATTGACCCGGTCAATAATTCTTCTGTAATTCTTCGTGATATCATTCTGCAGGTCGATCACGACCAGCGCTTTGTTACTCATGTTTCTGCTCCTCTCTGTTGTAATTCATGTTTCATCCCGGATTCCGAAGAATCTTATCTCAGGATGAAGTATACTTCGCAGCCATCTCTTCCGCGATCTGCCGCAGCTTCTCCCTGACAGACTCCGGCTCCAGCACCGTCACCTTGTCCCTGCAGGTCAGCATCCAGGAAATGAGCCCTTCATCGTCGGCGTACTCATGCTCAAAAAGCAGCATTCCGTCCGGGAGTTCGGTAAAGGATCCCACTCCGTATTCTTCCACCAGCTGCCATTTCAGGGATGGATCAAAGACTGCCTTCACCCGCCCCCTTGGCGGGAAGATCTTCTCATTGGAAAGATCCGGCAGAGGGATCTCGCTTTCGGGTTCAAATGTTTCTCCATGCCTGATCCCATCCATCCGGTTCAGCTTGAACAGCCGGAACTCCTTCCGAAGAAGGCAAAACCCGTACACGTACCAGCTGGTCCATTTAAAGATCAGATAGTAGGGTTCGATCTCCCTTTTGGAATCCCCGCCCGGACAGTAATAGTCAAACCCAATCCGCTTCTTCAGCTCGATGGCATCCTGGATCAGCCCGATCTTCGGAGGAAGAGTTTCCCCGTACCAGGCCGAAAGATCGATCAGGATGGAATCTCTTCCGCTGATAAATGTGGACGAGCCCGCCTGGATCTTCTCCATCAGCTGACCGTAATATCCGCTCCCGCCCACACTGTCCAGACTCCGGAGGCCAGCCAGGATCATCTGCATATCCCGGGATGTAAGGATGGTCCGGTCCATCCGGTAACCGCTCATAATGCTGATACCGCCTCCGACTCCCTGTGTGGTTTGAATCGGGATCCCTGCCATACAGAGGGCTTCGATATCCCTGTTAATGGTTCTTCTCGATACCTCAAAATGCTCTGCCAGTTCCGGGGCTGTCACCATTTCCTTCTGCAGCAGGATTGACAGGATCCCGATCAGTCTGTCTATCTTCATAAGCATCGCCCTCCTTTACCGGCGGCCCATCCTTCTGTTTCGATCTTACTCCCATAAACACGTCACGTGTATGTCATGTTTAAAAGAAAAATTTACCTGTACCCCCATTTGAATTCCCTTTGAAGTCCATCTCAGGAGGTACAGGTCATATCTCACACTTTTCCGGAACCGGATCACATCAACTCTGCATCCCGGCACCACGATTCCTGTAGTATTCCTTCTTATCCCGGTACATCCGCTCATCCGCTTCCTGGATGGCAGCACTGATATCATAGGCTCCCGTACAGTACACACTTCCGACGGCAAAGCTCACATCCGTTGTCTTGTCCGCCATTCCCCGGAGCTGGGACATCTGTTCCGTCATTTTATCTTCTGTGATATCCGGGCAGAGAACCACAAATTCGTCACCCCCCGCACGGAAGATGGAACCCTCGCCGAAGACAATCTTCAGAAGCGCAGCAGCCCGCATCAGCAGCCGGTCTCCCGCCTCATGTCCCGCTTCGTCATTTACCCTCTTCAGTCCGTTCAGGTCTGCAAAGATCACGCCCATGGACTCCGGCAGGATCACCTTCTTCTGCACATATCCATCGATGCATTCATCCATTGCATTCCGGTTTCCCACCTGCGTCAGCGCATCTATCGTACTCCGCTCCTCAAGCCGTGCAAGCAGATGGTGGTTTTCGATCACCGCTGCCAGCAGAAATGTAGAGAGCTCCAGGGTCTCCTTGATCTGCTCCTTCCGGCCGAGATCATAATTGGCTGCCCAGATAAAGCCCACCAGCGCCTGGTTATAACGAATGGCATACAGGATGATATTCTTTATTCCGAAGCTGCAGAGCGACCGGTACCAGGCCGGATCCCGCTCCTCGATCACCTGAAGATCATCCAGCAGCAGACAGTCGGACAGGGCCAGATCCTCTTCCCAGACCTCCGCCACCTCATAGGGAGTGCGCCCCATCTGCGCTGCAAAGTTCTCCAGGAACTGATTCTGCAGGCCGGCCTCGTTGATAAAGGAACATTTCCTCTTTGCCTTATCCACCGTGTAAAGAGAACATTTCTCCGCGCCGCAGAACTGCCGGATCTGCTTTGCCGCATCTGCCATGGACCGGTAAAAATCCCCTGTCTCATGCAGCTTGACTCCGATATCCAGCACTGCATTTGCCACCTCGGGGGATTTCTGCAACATCGATTCCGTATCCGCATGATCCGAATAGGTGATCACATAGAGACAGAACACCGTCCTGCTTCCCTCAGGTGAATCGAAGCCCTTCTCCCCGTCCCAGATATCCGCCACGGGAAGGTAGAAGCCCTTCAGCCAGACGCCACGCGCATTCACGTAGGAATACAGCGGCTCCGGCGTGGAGGCACATTTATAAACAAAACTCTCAAAGTTCAAATCCATCCAATAATTCCGATAGGGTATGCCCGGATAGAACTCCGGCGCATTCGGATTCATCTGAAGCATTCCCACATTCTGACTGTTCACAGCCATCAGGCGGATCTCACCAAAACTCCCGTCCTCAAGAATGTCAAAAGAATACAGGCTTGCCAGACCATTGATCCCCTCAATCCATGACTGATAATCCATATTCACTTCCTCCTGTCAGTTTTTCATGTCAAATGTATAGCCGTTCTTTATTTCACCGGGTGTTCCTTAATATACTGCTCCAGGATCTCAGCAGCATCCCCGATGATTTCCGTGCAGGGGCGCTTCTTATAGTACTCCGCCGTCCGGGCCTCGGGAACCGGCACGTCATGCCGGACACTCAGTCCCAGCATCTCACGGCAGACGATGGTGCCGTGCTTTTCCTCAAACCGGTGCGCCAGCTCCTGGATCCCGGCATAGTGATCTGCCTTGACCTGACCGGTCTCCGGTCCGTCATAACCATAGAGAAGCCCCGCGATCATGAACATTCCGGTGACGGATCCGCACACCTCCCGGAGCCGTCCCATACCTCCGCCGAAGGAGGACGCCATCCGAAGAAGCGTCGTCCTGTCCACCGGAAGCAGATCCGCGAAGGCAAGCACGATGGACTGCGAGCAGTTATACCCCTTCTTGAAATTTTCCATGGCTGCTTCACGTCTTGTCATTGTCTGTCTCCTTTTTCAGGTTCTTATCATTCTTCAGGTTCTTATCATTCTTCAGGTTCTTATCATTTTTCAGGTTCTTATCAGAGCCTCCGGATGTTTTCCCATCCGAAAGGATGATGGAAAGCTCCGAGGCATCCACGCCATAACCGAAGGCCGTAACCGCCTCTTCCTCCCGGATATGTTTCGCACGCCGTTCGTAAGAAAACCCTTCAACCTGCGAGAAATCCGGAATATCGATCCCCCGCTTCTCCAGGATCGATTCTGCCTTCAGGATCAGTTCTATGGTCATCCGGTCCGCGTAATCCGGATCATGCTGATTCAGGTTCACGTGATAGAACAGCCGCTCCGGCATTCCCACCATCTGATTGATCTCCTCCTTCGGATCTCCTCCGGAGATTCCTTCGTAAATCTTCCGGATCTCCGTATAGTCCTCTAAGGAAAGCTTCTTGTCGAACACCATGGGATTCAGTTTCTCGTACCCGTACCCATGCTTGTAGAACCGCATGATCCGTTCCGGCACGATCTCCCGGTAGAGATCCCCCGGCGAACCCTCGTTCCATCTTCCGTGGTTTTTCGCCCGGTTCCACATCCGCCTTGCCACAGGGGTCCAGTCCCTGTCCGGATACAGCGCCACAAGATACCGCTCGATACACATATAGAGATAAATGAGCCGGCCCGTCATGGTGATGTTCCAAAACTTCTTCACATAGGCGGCCTTCTTCTGATCCTCCTCCGTCAGCTCATCCACGGTAAACCTGCGCTTCGGCCAGTTAAGAAAAACCACGCCCTTCTCTCCGTCCGTAAAATGAAGAAGGACGTCCGTCTCCGCCCGGTAAAGCCCGTCCAGTATGGTATGGTACTCCCATTTGCGGATCTGCGGAAGGTCCGGCATATTCAGTTCCATGATCCTGCGGATATATCGTTTCTTCGCAAACCGTGGCCGTATCCGGTACACATTCCGGAGCTTCATCCACATTTCAAGGATCTGCGCCCCCAGGTATGCCTCTTCGTTAGGATGCACGTCCGAGTAGCATTTGACAGCGCCCCATTTTCCTCTATGAAAGTACTTAAACCTGCCAACCTTCTTACGGGCATAGGCCGCCGCTCTCTTCGGGGTGTACCTGATCCTCAGATAGAGATATTTCCCTGCAAGATAAAGGAACGGAAGGCCGATAAAAACACTGCTGAGAATGAGCATGATCACGCAATATACGGTCTCATTCACACTGTAAATCCGGCACATGATGCAGGTGAAGACAAATATGAGCACCGGAAAGAACATGGTCATAAGGCACAGAACAAGCGCACCCAGACTGTCCTTTTCCTTTCCGAAGATCCGGAACAGAAAAGCGACCAGAACCATCCAGAAAATTGATATTGTGATCACCCAGGATACAGAAAGCACCGTTACATATCTCCAATCTGAAACTCCGCACATCCTCGCGGAACATTTTCATAAACCTCTCGTACGCCAAGTCCGTAACACATTTATTATAGCACACCGGCGGCCGGGAGCGGTTAATTTCTACAGTCATAAAATAAAAGTGTTGCAAAACCCGAAATAATATACTATTATGTGAGTCGTGAAACAGAGTCCTGTCACGTTGGAAAACGTGTTTCGAAAGGAGAACCTTTATTGAGGAGAAAAGCACAGCGTAATATAGAAAATGATGTTCTGATCCAAAAGTACGGCAGTGATATACTTGATTCCAAAGAATTTGAATTTGCATTAAACCAGATACACCACCATCGCTCATCTGTCGGTGATCATTCCATCATGACCGCAAGAGCCGGTCTTACAATGTGTAATCTGATCAACAAAACCGGAATCCGTATCGACGAGCGAAAGGTAGTCCGCATATCCCTGCTGCATGACCTGGGAATGCTCGGACGATATGACAGATACCGAAACAACTTCATTTGCGGATACCTTCACCCGAAGAACTCCGCCGTGACTGCCCAAAAGCTTTGGAGCGATATTGATCCGAAAAGCATAAAGGCGATCAAGAGTCACATGTGGCCGCTTTCGCTTTGTATGCCCACATCAAAAGAAGCCGTTATTCTGTGTCTTGCAGATAAGGTTGCCGCTTTCGGTGACCGGTTCAATCCCAAGGACAGAAAAGTATCTTTCCAGGCACGGGGATAAGGATCCCGCAGATTAACACCGTAAGTCCGAAAATCAAACAGTTTAGATCCGTATGAATAAGGGATGACCCGTAAGGTCGTCCCTTATTCATTTTATTATCAGGTCCAGAGAGATGTGATAAACATCGGCGCGGACACCGTGCTCTTTTTAAATCCGCAGTTTTCGTAAAAATGTATCTCCTCATTTACCGCGATCACAACCAGCCTCAGATAGTCCTTATAATGTTCTTTGATCATCTCCAAAAGCGTTCTGCCGATCTTCATCCCATGATAGTCCGGATGAACAAGAAGGTAATGCACATATGCATTCATATTTCCGTCATCCATGGCACAGACCAGGCCGATCAGACGATCCCCGTCCCATGCCGTGTAAACTGTCTCATAGTTTTTCATAGCGATTACCAGCCTGTCCGGAAAATGTCCCGAGGACCAGTCCACAGACAGGAACAGCGCCTGCAGATCCTCCGGTGAAAAATCATGAGTATCTTTATATTCAATTTCTATATTCTCAATCTTTTTATTTTCATTCTTCGGATTTGCCTGCTTCAGGATCTCCGTATAGGAGGTTGCCCGGATGACACGGAAATTCTTCTCAATCTCCTTCGTCCAAAGGTCGATCTCTCCTTCGATCTCCGATACCTCCGGCAGGATAAAGCCCCAGATCTTACATCCGGTCTTTTTCAGTTCGGGCAGGAAGTAGCTGAATCCCCACTCCACATCTTCCTTTACATCCTCAAATCCATGCCTCGCATCCACGATAAAGAGGCTTCCCTCATGCTCCCGCAGCATTTCAAGGGATGCATTCACCGGATCCCGGTAATCATCAAAATGTGCTTCCTTCTTCCATACATGGAACACTACATTATCCTG
>CADBOV010000294.1 GCA_902796385.1 uncultured Lachnospiraceae bacterium | reverse complement strand
CGGGATCGGAATGAGTCGGGAATATATGGAGACCATGTACCAGCCTTTCTCGAGACAGATAGACAGCCGCGTCAACAGCATTCAGGGAACCGGTCTCGGTCTGGCCATCACAAAGCAGATGGTCGATCTGATGGGCGGAACGATTGAATGTGAAAGCGAGCCCGGGAAGGGGACAACCTTTACCGTGGAACTGGATATCCCCGTGGCCGAAAGACAAAGAGAAGATATGCAGCTGGAATCTGTCGATGTTCTGATCGTGGATGATGATGAGATCATGCTGCAGACGGCGGTAGATACACTGGAATCACTTGGGGCAAAGGCGGAGCAGGCACGAAGCGGACCGGAAGCACTCGAAATGATCGAACAAAAGCATCGTTCCGGACGGGACTTCGATGTGGTCATTGTTGACTGGAAAATGCCTGAAGTTGACGGCGTTGAGACCATCAGCCGCATCCGGTCGGAGATAACCGCAAATATACCGATTCTGCTGATTTCCGCATATGATTGGGCCGATATCGAGGATATAGCCAAAGAGGCAGGTGCAAACGGCTTTGTCAGCAAACCTCTTTTCCGGTCCACCCTCTATGATAAGATCAATAATCTGATCGGGAAGGAGTCCGAATCTACAGAACCGGAGGACGATTATTCCGATCTGCAGGGGCTGCGCATTCTTGTGGCCGAGGATAATGATATTAACTGGGAAATCATTTCCGCCATGCTTTCCATGTTCGGTATCACTGCCGACCGGGCGGAAAACGGACGGGTCTGTGTGGATATGATACGAGAGGCGGAGAGCGGAAAGTATGAACTGATATTCATGGATATACAGATGCCGGAAATGAACGGCCTGGACGCAACCAGGGAAATCCGGAAATTACCGGATCCCGTGGCAGCCGCGGTTCCGATCGTTGCCATGACGGCAGATGCATTTTCCGAAAATATCACGGAATGCCTGAATGCGGGAATGAACGGACATATTGCGAAGCCGGTTGACATCAAGCTGGTTATCAAGGAGATTCGAAGAATCCGGGAGGGAAGGTGACAGTTATGCATAAGAAAATCGTAAAAAAAGCAGTCATGAAGAAGGCACTCAGTATGGTTTTAGCAGCACTGATGATTCCGGGACTGGGTGCATGCGGTTCAGAGAAGAAGAAAGAGGAAGAAAACAAAGAAGGCTTCAAGCCGTCTCTGGATACTTCCATCAGCTGCAACATCAATGTTGCCGGCGGTTACGACAACTTTGAGGCATTGGAGGCTGAATTTGACCGCTTCAACGAATATTATCCGAAGGTGAAGCTTACATTTACAAAGATCGATGATTATAATAATATGATCGGTACGGTGCTGGACGGGAATGATGCTCCTGACATCTACGTTAACTATTCGTGGATGTATGGCAGGGATCAGTACAAATCCTCCATAGATCATGCAGAGGATCTGTCAGACCCCGCACTGGGGCTTGATCTGGACTGTATCCGCAGCAATATCATTCTGAATACGGATGACGGAAAACTCCCGATGGTTCCCGTTTTCGCAAATACCTACGGAATGCTTGTGAATAACAGTCTGTTCGAAAAAGAAGGCTTAAGTGTGCCAACTACATATAAGGAACTGGTGGATGTGTGTGATGCATTTCGTAAAAAGGGCTATAAAAGCCCGCTCATGGGCTTCTCAAATGAGGAGACCACATCGATTTTCACTTTAGCGATCTATCCTTATTTCTGCGGGACTGTGGCAAAAGACACAGAGGCCGTAAAAAAACTCAATGCCCTTGATCCCTCAGCCGGTGAGTATTTACGCCCCTCCCTGGAGAAGATCGTACAGTTAAAGAACGACGGATGTATGGATCTTGAAGCCTGTGCAGGGATCGAAAACAACTATGATGCCGTGATCCTTCGCTTTTTTGAAGGGGATGTACCCATGATGACCGGATCCGGAGATACGGTTTCCGGAACGGAGAAACGTGAAAGCCGGTCCGAGGCATTTATTGCTGCACCGTTTAAATACTCTTTTGTTCCGGTCCCCATGTCGGATGACGGAGCAAACTTCCTTGATATGCCGAATCTGCAGTTTTCTGTCAATAAGGACAGTAAGAATCTGGAAATGTCCAACGAGTTTATGCGATTCCTCATCACTTCGGAGGAACTGAACCGGATGGCACAGAAAAAGGGCCTCATGTCACCGACAAAAGATCTGTCCTTTAACAGCATGTATGCTGCATTTGAGGCAGTTCCGGAATCCCGGATCCTTTCACCGGAGGAGATCGGACTGACAGATGATGCGGTCATACAGTTAAGACAGGCGGTTTATAAAGTCGGAACCGGAGCGATGACAATAGATGAAGCGGTTGCCGCCTATGGTACATTTACACAATAAAGAGTCTCGTGAACAAAATCTGAATTGGAAAGGAGGATCTGAGCATTGCAACATTTGTCGGACTTTTCATTTATAAATGGAGTGGCTCGGAACCGGAGTCCTGGTATTGACGGACGGAGCAGGAAACACCCACAGAATCCAGCTTACCATCGATGAAGAGAAGATTACGGATGAGAAACTGATCGATTAACTGATCGATCAACTGATCTGGATAACAGATGAAAAAGAATAAATGAAAATGCAGCATACAGAGTTAACATGGTTTCGAGGTAGAAAAAT
>CADBOV010000293.1 GCA_902796385.1 uncultured Lachnospiraceae bacterium | reverse complement strand
GGATCTTCGCACCGTTGATTGCCTTCTTATAACGGTTCAGGATATGCATGGCACGGTCCACGCAGTACTCCGGCTGTCCGTCATTGATGACCATACTGTTTTCGATCAGTGTGGTGTGGAAACCGTACTCTCTTGCCTTCCAGGTCAGATAATAGGGATCCAGCGGAATGCAGTGTCCGCCCAGACCCGGTCCCGGATAAAATGCCTGGAAGCCGTAAGGCTTTGTCTTTGCCGCATCAATGACTTCCCATACGGAAATGCCCATCTCATGGCAGAGTCTTCCGATCTCATTGATCAGTCCGATATTGATATTCCTGTATGTATTCTCCAGGATCTTTTCCATTTCCGCAACCGCCGGGGAAGAAACCGTAAAGACATCCCCCTCCAGAACCGCACGGTACATGGCAGAGATCACCTCCCCGCCATCCTTGGAAACAGCTCCCACCACCTTGGGTGTATTCTTTGTTTTATAAATCAGATTACCCGGATCCACACGTTCCGGAGAGAATCCCAGATAGAAGTCCTTACCGCAGGTAAGACCGCTTCCCTCCTCCAGAAGGGGACGGATCAGTTCTTCCGTTGTTCCGGGATATGTTGTAGATTCGAGAACCACCATGGTTCCCGGCTTCAGATATTTTGAGATAGCTATGGTCGAATCCCTGACATAGCTGATATCCGGTTCCTGATGACTGTCCAGGGGAGTCGGAACACAGATAGCGATAAAATCCACGTCCTTGATGAAAGAAAAATCCGATGTTGCCCGAAGCCGTTTTTCCTTTACCAGCTTCTCCAGGTCCGCGTCCACCACATCTCCGATGTAGTTATGACCTGCATTTACCATTTCAACCTTTGCCGGCTGAACATCAAATCCGATGGTAAGGAATCCTGCCTTTGCCTTTTCCACCGCCAGCGGAAGACCTACATAACCAAGTCCCACAACGCCGGCCACCAGTGATCTGTCCTCAATCTTCTTCAATAATTCTTCTTTCATTGTGTCTCCTTCGATTTATACGTTCTGTACGCTTTATCAGAATATTCCGGCAAACTGTTCCGCCAGTTTCCGGTAGGTATATTTTTCTATTGCAGCCTTATGTCCGTTTTCTCCGATCCTCCGGAGTTCCTCTTCCGGAAGCTCTTCCCATTCTCCAATCTTCTGATCGATCTTCTCCGGCGCATCCGACGGGATCATAACCCCCGCCTGATTCCGGGTCACGATGTCATCCGGCGTTGTAATGGCTGTCAGGATCGGTTTTCCGGCCATCATGGAATCAAAGATCTTGTTCATGCAGAGGCCGAACCGGTATAGGGAGGAATTCTTTGCTCCCACAAATGTACAGTCAAAATACTGTACCAGTGCCGGAACCGAGGTTTTGGGAACCTTCGGAAGGAAATATACTTCCTTCAGCCCCAGCCTTTCTGCCTGTTCGATCAGCGAATCCTTTTCCGTTCCGTCCCCTACCAGCACGTAAGAGGCTCTTCCCTTTCTTTCCTCCGTCAGCTTTGCGGCATCCAGCAGAACCGAAAGTGCATTGGAAATGGCATGCCCGCCGAAATATCCGACGATGAAGCGCCCTCTTTCCCGCAGTTCCTTCAGAACCTTCTCATGTTCCTCCGGTAAGGGATCCGAGCCTTCCCACTCTTCTTCCATGATCCCGTTGGGAATGTGATACCAACGTCCATCCGCCAGCCCGTGTTCCTTCATGTAAGGCTCCGTAAGGGGCGGAAGTGAAACCACCGCATCCGAATGCTTATAGGCTGAATTCTCTCCGATCTGCATGGCAATACAGAAGGGATGGAACCGGGACATGCCGCCCACCTCGATCAGGGTTGCGGGCCACATATCATGTACCTCATGGATCAGTCTGCTTCCTTTGCAGTAACGCCTCAGCCTTTGTCCCACATATGTATCCAGGGGATAGGTGGAAGAGGTGATGATCACATCCGGTTTATAACGCTTTGCGATCTTCTTTGCGGCACACCAGGTTTTCGAAAGAAACTGGGCCATGGTTATTGCGCGGGATGCGCCGTTCCCCTCATAGGTCCTTGTATGAACCCAGTGATACCGGATCCCGTCCTCTACGGTACAGGAAAAGTCATGGTCGATCTTCGGATTGTTCATCCTGAGATGGGAATAATCCGCCGCAAGAATATCCACACGATATCCCATGCGGACCCATTCCCTGGCCATATAATAAGGCCGGAATTCCATCCCCATGGACGGAGATCCCGCATAATGATTTATGAGAAGAATTCTTTTTTTAGCGTTTTTCTTCGCGGTTTTTTTTACGGAATTCTTTCCGCCGTTTTTTCCTGCCATGTAATAAGCTCCGTTTTCTGCATATTTCAGGACGCACTTTAACTAAATAAGTATAGCACAAAACGGTAATAAAGAAAACCGAAAATACTCTGAAATAAAAAACACCCAGCGGAAGGAAAGCCCCCCCGCTGAGTATTCTGTTACCGTTTATTTTATGGATTCTTACATACACCGGTGGAAAGGAAGATATATTTCTTTCCTCCGATGGTCTTTGTTCCCGTAACCATGGCACCGCTGCTGTCCAGATAATACCATTTTCCGCTGAGCTTCAGCCATCCGGTCTTCATCACGCCGCTTCCGGTGAAATAATACCATTTGCCGCCGACCTTCTTCCAGCCGGTGGCCATAGCGCCGCTGCCGTCCAGATAATACCATTTTCCGCTGAGTTTCAGCCATCCGGTCTTCATTTCACCTGACGATGCAAAATAATACCATTTGGAAGATATCTTATTCCAGCCGGTCACCATATATCCGCTTGCATTAAAGTAATACCACTTCCCGCTGATCTTCTTCCATGCGGACTTTACAAAGGAACCGCCGGTCGGCCTGAACATCCATTTTCCTGCTGACTGTACCCATTTTCCGTTTGTTTCGGTTCCACCGGAAGCGGGCAGCTGGATAAAGGAACTGCTTTTACTCTTTAATGCCTTCAGGATCTCGTCGGAAACCGGAACCGAGAATGTCCTCTTCTGATCGGAAGGCTTGCTTCCCGTTGTAGCCTCAACCCGGCTGAACTCCTGGGTCCAGTGAAAGTAATACAGTCCGTCATCCGCCTGAACGCATCCGATCCCGACACTCTGATATGCGGAATTCAGGATATTCGCCCTGTGTCCGCTGGAATTCATCCATGCATCCACAACCTTCTCCGGTGAGATAAATCCCGCAGCGATGTTTTCACCCTGGGACTTTATGCAGACAGTAAAGCATTCCGTACCATCCGGTCTCTGATGATCGATCTTCGAAAGTGCTGTCGCCATAACCGCATTTTCCGCCGACCGCTGCATGGCTGCTTCCATAAGGTCCACATCCATGGTCAGCTGACCGCAGCCTTCACTTACTCTGTACTGATTGATCAGATTCAGCACCTGATATGAGAAAGCATATTTTGCCTCTACCGTTGCCTTAACCCGGGCTGCCCCGGCTGCTTCCGCAACTTCCGGCCGGATTCCCGGGATCACCGGGATTGCCAGAACCACCATCAGTACCGCCATAAACAGGGACAGAACCCTTATCTTAATACTTCTCTTCTTCATAGGCTGTACCTCCCAACACATAAGAAGCTGTTGTTATTTTCCGCCGATCCAGTTTTTCAGATAAACTCCCGTATCGGAAAGCTCCGAATTTGTCCAGCCGCTGTGCTTGCTGCAGGAGTTCTTAATGATCGCCGATGTTTCCGCTTTGTTTGACAGACTCCATCCCACATAGGAGATGTTCTTGCTGTTGATCAGTTTTTTCCATGCAGCCGCAGAGCTGTAATCAATGCTTCCGCCTCCGCTGGCATCACAAATGCTGAACTCGGAAACAAAGACCGGTGTTCCAGCTGAAAGTGCGTTTGTCACCTTGTCCCGGAGCCACTCTTTATGTGTCGACGCATAGAAATGTACCACATACATTACATTTTTCTTATTCTTTACCGGGTTCGATGCGACCTGATCCACATCCTGGGACCAGGTGGGTGTTCCCACCAGAATGATGGCATCACTGTCATTCTCGCGAATGATGGGAATAATGGTATCCGCATAGGATTTCACATCACTCCAGCCAACGCCGTTGGGTTCATTACAGATCTCGTAGATCACATTTTTGTAGTTTGCATATTTGTTTGAGTAATCCGCGAAGAACTGCTTTGCTTCCTTGATGTGGGTATTGGGATTTCCGTCCTGCAGGATGTGCCAGTCAATGATCACATACATTCCCAGCTTTGTAGCATAACCCACTGCATTTGCAATGGTGTCGTCCAGCGTCTTCCGTTCGACGGAATCACTGTTGTTGCAGTATCCGCCGTATTCCTCAGTATAAACCGCGAGACGGATCACATTTGTACCCCAGCTCTTCAGGGTCTTAAACGCATCCAGATTGATATTGTATCTTCCCTCATCCCAGATGATGCCGAAGGTGCTGACACCCTTCAGCTGTACCTTCGTTCCGGCTGCCGTGCAGAGGTTCGTACCCTTTACCTGAAGCGCGCCCCATTTCTTTACGGCCGATCCCGCGGGATAGGTGGGGGCCGGAAGCCGTTTCGTCTTTGCGGACGTACCGGACTTCGTCTTGGTCCATACCCCGTTTTTATCAACATAGTAACGGCCGATCCAGCAGTTTGTAGCCATGTATCCGTCAGCCTTGAAATAATAGCTCTTCCGGTTGATGGTAAGCCACTGCTTCTTCGGGTACCAGGATCCGGCCTGGAACCACCAGCCCTTGCTGTCATGCTTCCATTTACCGTCCCATTTCTTCTCCCAGTATCCCTTGCTGTTCAGCCAGCTTCCGTTGATATACTCACTCTTTGCGTAGCCCCCGCTGTTAAACTGATACCAGTATCCGTTTGAATCCTTTTTCCATTTTCCCGCCATGGAAGCCGCGTCGCTTTTCACCGGAAAAGCCAGGATCGCAAACATGACACTGAAGAGTACAGCGAAACAAAACATTTTTTTTGTTTTTTTCATTTTCCGCTTCTCCTTCTCATCCAGACTTCGTTCTACCACTTACTATCCGTTTACCGATACGGCTCCCAAAGCACCGATCACGGTAACCGAACTCTCTCTGCAGAATTCAACCGTCTCTGCAGCCACTCTCCGGTTTCCTTTGTACAGTTCTTCGATCAGGATGCACTGCCTGAAGGAGAGCATCTGCTCGAAGTCTTTCTTGTCTTTTACCACATTTTCAAGAAGAACCGCTTTGATCTTTTTCTTCTTCAGTGCTGAGGTAAGCTCTTCCGCCACCTTCTTTACGTTGTCACTGCAGGTAGAAGAAAGGATCGCAATGCTGTCGCTTTCCTGCTCTTTGCAGTAGGCTTCCAGACGAACCGCGATGAATTCCGCCGATTCTTCCGTATCTCCCATAAGGGAAGGCTTCAGTTCCTTCATGGTCAGGAAGTTACGCCAGGGACGGAACTTCTTATCAATGACGGGAACCAGTCCGAGGTTCCGGATCCCCAGGTTCTCCGAATAATCCGAAACGGTCTGATCCTTGATGGAAATGTAAAGCAGCAGGAGCACGATACCGAGTCCCAGCGCGCCTCCGAGGATCACCCCGAGGATCAGGAACTTCATGGAGAATTTCACGGGCTTCGGCCCTGCCTCCTCATCCTCCAGATATCCGGTCTGTGCCCGGAAATAGGACTGCTGGCTTGCGGTAAATGTAGCATATGCATTCTGGTATGCCTTACGATAGGTAACCAGATTCGTTGTAGCATTCTTCTGGATGGTCTCCGTGGAGCTGTCATATACCACAGCCTCGGTCTCATTGATCGTTCTGACCGTCAGGCGCTTGTCCGCTGCTTCCAGCGTCTTGAAATACTCCTCCGCAACGCTGCGCATATCCTTTGCCAGAGACTCATACTTCGGATGATAGATCACACCCAGGGTCAGCTCTGCGCTTCCGCTGTTGTTGCACCATACCAGTTCCTTGATGTTCGGAACATTCTGATACTTCTTATCGATCTTTCCCAGGGGTTCGATAAAGACTCCGTCATTCACAAAGGAACGGATCATCTGTACATAGGTTGTCTCAATCCCCTGCTTTTCCAGACCGGAAACAACATTTCCTTCTTCTGTCTTGATATCAACCACATACTGGACAATGCTCTGCTTTTCATTTCTCCAGTCAACCTCCATCAGAGGTGAAGTTGCGATGTATTTCTCTTCTTCCGATGCATACTGGAACTGCAGGATCGCGTTATCTACCGTCAGCTTCTCATCCGGTTCCAGGGCGGAGCCGTTCTTCACATCCTCCGATACATTTGCGTTCTTCTTATCCTTGTAGTACCTGTAACCGGCCAGTGCAGCACCGGTCAGTATTGCCGCAAGAAAAATGATCCATAGCTTCTTTAAGACAAAATAGCAAAGATTTCGTATACTAATCCGTCTTTCGTTCATACTTACCTCCTAAACCATATCCCATGTAAGGATTGTATCCTCGGGAAGGTCTCTTGTTATTTTCCGTCCGATCACGATCTCCGTATAGGCAGGTGAAATGCCCGTACCCGGACGCTTCGGCATCAGGTCCTCAGCCGCGATCACCTCACCCTGCTTCATATCTCTTGTAAGAACCAGGGATCTTCTCGCTTCACGCCGCGGGATCTGTTCGCAATCCAGCACCGTTTTCTCCGATGATCCAAGTACCGTGTCGATCCATCGGAAATTGGCGATGGCCTTCTTAAAGTCCTCCGGATCTCCCGCATGGTAATGATCATTTCCGGGAAGCGTTTTATCCAGGGTAAAATGTTTCTCGATCACCTCTGCACCCAGCAGATATGCCGTTGCCAATGTCATCATGGTATCATCCGGCGCAACATGGTCGCTGAATCCGACCCGCACATCCGGGAAGTCCTTCTTCAGGGTTTCGATGATCCGAAGATTTGCGTTCTCCGGTGCTGTCGGATAGGAAAGCACGCAGTGGAAGATCACGATGTCCTTACATCCGGCTTCCTTCAGAGCGCGGACCGCTTCGTCCACCTCGGAAAGGTAGGCAGCGCCTACGGACATGTACACAGGTTTTCCCTTCGACCCGATATGACGGATGAAAGGAAGATTGGAAAGATCCGAAGAAGAGATCTTATAGAAATCCACCATATCCGAAAGATAATCCGCAGATGCGTAATCAAACGGTGTGGATGTAAAATCCATCCCCTTCTCATGGGTATAATCGCAAAGCGCCCTGTACTCCTCTTCCCCGAAGCTGTCAAACTTCTGAAACAGCTCATACTGTGTGGCTGTAGGTTCCTTTGTTCTGTCCCAGTAGGCCGGGGAATTCTTGGATACGATGGTCCCTGCCTTATAGGACTGGAACTTCGCACAGTCAATGCCTGCCTCAGCCGCACGGTCGATGTAAAGCTTTGCGGCTTCCAGCGGTGTGATCCCCATCACCTTCGCCGTGTCGTAAAAGTTCACACCCATTTCTGCGATGATATACGGTTTCGTATTTCTCACGTTTTTTCTCCCTTCTACAAGCTGTTGATCAGACTCATGATCCGCTTTCTTCCGCCGCGAAGATCGTGACTGAGAAGCTTATCCTGGAATCTCTGTCTGCTCTTTTTCGTAAGACCAAGATACATTTTAAGTGTACTTTCGATGATCTCATCGTCCGGATTCAGTCCGATGTATGTGAAGCCGTTTTCGTTGCTGACAAATCCGTGCCGTTCTTCTCTCTCATTCTGGGCCATGGCAATGGAGGGGATTCCCAGCAGTGCCAGTTCATATCCGGTCCTTCCCCTGGAGGTCACGGCAACGTCG
>CADBOV010000292.1 GCA_902796385.1 uncultured Lachnospiraceae bacterium | reverse complement strand
GGTTATGACAAGAGATTGTTCACCTGAACAAAAGGATTTCTGTCTGTTTGACCGGTTTGCGAGGATGGGCGGCCGTTTCCGTGATGAAAAAGTAAGCGGTTTTGGCTGCATGATCTATTCGTAATATAAAAAAACGCTCCTGTTTAAAATGGAGCGTTTTTTCGACCCGGCAATACTTTTATTTGACACTGAAGGAGATACATATGGAAGCGGCTTTGGAACTTCTCGGAGGTGTCGGTTTATTTCTGTTTGGAATGAGCCTTATGGGTTCATCCCTGGAAAAACTGGCGGGTTCCGGACTGGGCAAAATATTGGAAACTCTGACAACCAGTAAGAAACGGGGCGTTGGTGCGATCAAAGGATGGCTCCTCGGTCTGGTTGTAACCGGTATTATACAGAGTTCTGCGGCTACGACGATCATGCTGATCGGTTTCGTAAATGCCGGGATCATGCGGCTGGGACAGTCAATCCCGGTTGTTTTTGGTGCGAATGTAGGAAGTACCGTGACGGCACAGATCCTTCGTCTGGGCGATCTTTCCTCCGGAAATATCGTGCTCCGTCTTCTGAAGCCTTCTGCATTTGCCCCCATGCTTCTTGCAGTGGGTGCTGCGCTGTACATTTTTGTAAAAAAAGAAAAAGTAAAGGATATTGCGGGCATCCTTGTGGGACTGGGAACGCTTTTTTACGGTATGACAATGATGGAGGGAGTCTTTGCACCGCTAAAAGAATCCAAGCAGTTCCAGGAATTCTTTACCTCATTTGAGAACCCGCTGATCGGTATTCTGACCGGCCTTGTGATCACTGCGATCATTCAGAGTTCCAGTGCATCCGTAGGTATTCTTCAGGCGCTTTCCGCAACGGGAAGTGTTACCTTTGCCACGGCAATCCCCATTATCATAGGACAGAACCTCGGGAAATGCATGACCATCATTCTCGGTGGTATCGGTGCCAATAAAAAAGCAAAACGTGTAGCATTAAGCTACCTTCTTTTCAATGTCGTAGGTGCGATCGTTATCTCGGTGGTGCTCTATACCATTTATTACACTGTGGGGATTCCCGGCTTTACCAAGACCGTGAACCGCGGTGATATCGCGAACCTGCATCTTGGCTTTAATCTGATCATCAGTATCGCACTCCTTCCGCTTTCGAACTGGATGGCGGCACTGACCGGAAAGATCCTTCGTGACAAGGATGAACTTGTGGGAGATGAAGAGCTTCGGACACTGGATGATATGTTGCTTAAGACACCGGGCATCGCGCTGGTCCAGTGTAAAAAGGTTATGGACAAAATGGGCGAGAAGATCCGGGAGAATTACCAGCTGGCCATCAGTCTTCTGGAGAATTATGATCAGAAGGTCGTAACAAAGATGAATGAAAACGAAAGCTTCATTGACCGGTGCGAAACCATTATGTCGGACTATGTGCTCCGGATCGACCGGAAGCGTCTGACGCCGGATAATAAGCTCCTGATGGAGGAAATCCTGAATTCCATTTCCGACTACGAGCGGATCGGTGATATCTGTATCAAGATCGCATATGCCGCACAGGAAAAGAGCGAGAAGAAGGTGAACTTCTCAGAGGCAGGTCTTATGGAGGTTTCGGTGATCACTTCAGCGGCAGAGGATGCCATCGAACTTATGCTGGAATCCTTTAACCAGGATCATGAGGGCATGGCTCTCCGCGTAGGACCTTTATCCGAGGTGATCGCGGAGCTGTCCGAGTGTCTGAAGTCCCATCATGTGGAACGTCTGAAGGAAGGCGACTGCGGAGTGAACGGCGGTGTTGTTCTGTATGATCTTGTGAACTGTATGGAAAGCATCGGAAATCATTCTGCAAATGTGGCACGCCACGTGATCAAACGGACCCGGGGAGATCATGGCTTTGACGGAATGCACGGAGACATCATGGATTCCGAAAGTCTGGAATACAAGGCAATGTTTGATTATTACCGCAATAAGTACATCGTTCCCGTTGAGACCATGAAGATCCAGGGGACAAAGAAGGTGAAAGCCGAAGCCGCATTGCAGCAGGAGATGGCAGCGGCCGAAGCGCAGCAGGAGATGGCAGCAGCCGAAGCACGGCAGGAGACTGTGCTGAGCGAGGTAACGTCGCAGATCCTTCCGGATACAGCAGATCTGCCTGAGACTGCTTCTGCTGAAACGGCAGCTGAGACCGCAGCAAGTGTTAAGCACGAAAAAGAAAAGCATAAGAAGGATAAGGCTGCCATCGACAAGAGTGAAAAAGAGCAGAAGATAAAAGAGCAGAAGGCGAAAGAGCAGAAGATAAAAGAGCAGAAGATAAAAGAACAAAAGGCAAAAGAGCAGAAAGCAAAAGAGCAGAAAACGAAAGAACAGAAGGCAAAAGAACAGAAAAAGAACAAGAACAAAAAGAAGTAAGAATTAAAAAAGATTCGGAAAGAATTGTGAATCGAGGCTGATATGAAACAATACACCGTTACGGGTATGAGCTGTGCCGCCTGCCAGGCAAGAGTGGAAAAAGCAGTCGGGAAGGTGCCGGGGGTAACATCATGCTCGGTCAGTCTTCTTACGAATTCCATGGGCGTGGAAGGGTCTGCGGCGGAAAGCGAGATCATACAGGCGGTGGAGGCTGCAGGTTACGGGGCAAGCCCGAAGATGAAGGAGGAAACGTCCGGCAATGGGGGATCAACGGAGTATAGCGAGATCCCGGCTTTGAAGCGGCGTCTCCTCCTTTCTGTCTGTTTCCTGGCGCTGCTGATGTACATTTCCATGGGAAACGGTATGTGGGGCTGGCCGGTTCCGGCATTTTTAGAAGAAAATTTCATAGTACTTGCCATCATCCAGATGGTTCTTGCAGCAACGGTTATGGTGATCAACAACCGGTTCTTTACAAGCGGAACAAAGGCGCTGCTACATGGCGCACCGAATATGGACACCCTGGTTGCACTGGGCTCCTTCGTTTCCTTTTGCTGGAGTTTTGTGGTATTGGTCCGGCTGGGAAACATGACAGCGGAAGGTGCAGCGGTCCATGAACTGCATTCGCTGTATCATACGGAGTTATATTTTGAATCCGCGGCAATGATCCCGGCGCTGATCACCATCGGAAAGCTTCTGGAAGCGATCTCAAAGGGAAGAACAACGGATGCGCTAAAGAGCCTGATCCGGCTGGCACCGAAGAAAGCAACCCTGCTTCGGGACGGAACCCCGGTGGAGGTCGGGATCGAAGAGGTGAAAAAAGGAGATATCTTTGCGGTACGCGCAGGAGAAGCCGTGCCGGTAGACGGGGTTGTCCTGGAAGGGGAAAGCGCCGTGGATGAATCGCTTCTCACGGGAGAATCGGTTCCGGTGGAAAAAGAACCCGGCTCTGTGGTCAGTGCGGCAACCATCAGTCGTTCCGGTTATCTGAAATGTGAAGCGACCCGGGTCGGAAAGGATACGACCCTGAGCCAGATCATCCGAATGGTGGAGGAAGCGGCAGCAACAAAGGCGCCCATTGCCAGGATCGCGGATAAGGTTTCCGGTATTTTTGTCCCGGCGGTGATCCTGATCGCAGTTTTGGTGATCGGGGGATGGCTTATTTCAGGAGAAACAATGAGCTTTGCCCTGGCGCGTGGGATTTCCGTGCTTGTGATCTCCTGCCCCTGTGCTCTCGGACTTGCAACCCCCGTGGCCATCATGGTCGGAAACGGAGTCGGCGCAAAAAACGGAATCCTCTTTAAGACAGGAGAGGCTCTGGAAACCACCGGACGGCTGGAACTGATCCTTCTGGATAAGACGGGAACCATAACCGAAGGAACCCCGAAGGTAACGGATCTGATCCCGGGGGACGGGATTTCGGAAACGGACCTTTTGAAAAAAGCAGCAGCGGTGGAAAGCAGAAGTGAGCATCCTCTTGCTCGGGCAATCCTTGCATATGCGGAAGAAAAGGCGGAGGCGGTCCCGTCGGACGGACTGAAGGAGTTTCGTACCCTTCCCGGAAACGGTGTCCGTGCACTTTTGGACGGAAAGGAAATGTGCGGCGGAAGCGGAAGATATATCCGCACGGTGGCTGCGGTTCCGGAGGTACTGCAGGCGAAGGAAGCCGCTCTTTCGGAAGATGGAAAAACCGTATTATATTTTGCAGAAGAAAAGAGACTGCTTGGCATGATCGCCGTGGCAGACCGGATCCGGCCGGATTCAGCGGAAGCCATCCGGGAACTGACCGGTATGGGGCTGGAAGTGGTGATGCTGACCGGAGATAATGAGAAAACCGCCGGAGCCATAGCGCGGCAGGCGGGAATCCCCCATGTTGCTGCAGGCATCCTACCGGACGGTAAGGAAGCATTGGTAAACCGTCTGAAGGATGTGGGGAAAACCGCCATGGTAGGAGACGGGATCAATGATGCGCCGGCCCTGACACGGGCGGACGTGGGGATTGCCATCGGAGCGGGAACGGACGTGGCTATTGACAGCGCGGATATCGTTCTGATGAACAGTTCCCTCCGGGATGTGGCAGCAGCAGTGAGACTTAGTAAGGGAACCCTGCGGAATATCCATCAGAATCTCTTCTGGGCATTTTTCTATAATATCATCTGTATCCCTGTGGCAGCGGGACTTTTCCAATGGAAAATGAATCCGATGATCGGAGCCGCAGCCATGAGCCTCTCCAGTGTTACGGTGTGCCTGAATGCACTCAGACTGAACCTTCTGAACATCCGGAAGGTAAGGCCGGGATCAGCGGAAAGGAAGGGCTCCGGAGCAATCGGTGAGAAGGTCATGCGGATCCTTGCCGAAATGTCGACAAAGCAGAGCCGGAGCGAAACATTGATGGGATCGATAATACAAAACGAGGAAAGGAAGAAGGAAAAAATGGAGAAAACAGTTAAGATTCAGGGAATGATGTGCGGACACTGCGAAGCAAACGTAAAGAAGGCCATGGAGGCGCTTCCGTTTGTGGAAAGTGCGGTGGTCAGTCATGAGGCCGGAACGGCAGTTCTCACGCTGAGCGGAGAGCCGGATGAAGCAGCGATCAAAAAGGCTGTGGAGGACCGGGATTATACTTTCTGCGGGATGGAATAAACTCCCTGCGGCATTCTAAAAACATTGAAAAAAACGGCCGTAAATGGTAACATCATAGTGTAGGTTTTTATATCCGGATATCAAGTTTTACGGAGGTTACACTATGGGAGAAAATCGTTATAAAGGAACAAAAACAGAGCAGAATCTGATGACCGCTTTTGCCGGGGAATCCGAGGCGAGAAATAAGTATACTTATTTTGCTTCGAAGGCAAAAAAGGACGGTTATGAACAGATTGCTGCTCTTTTTTTAAAGACTGCGGACAATGAAAAGGAACATGCCAAGCTCTGGTTCAAGGAGCTGAACGGGATCGGTACCACGGAAGAGAATCTGGAAGCTGCAGCAGAAGGGGAAAACTACGAGTGGACCGATATGTATGAGGGCTTTGCAAAGACGGCGGAGGAAGAAGGATTCCCCGAGCTTGCGGCGAAGTTCCGCGGCGTTGCCGAAATTGAGAAAAAACATGAAGAGCGCTATCGTGCATTGTTGAAAAATGTAAAAGAGGGCGAGGTTTTCCAGAAGGGTGAGATCAAGATCTGGGAGTGCCGGAACTGCGGCCACATTGTGGTTGGAACCGCAGCGCCGGAGGTATGCCCCGTATGCGCTCATCCGCAGAGCTTCTTTGAGGTACATGCTGAGAATTATTGATCTGGATACCGGAGGACCGTCTGACGGAAACTGTCAGATGGTCTCTCGTTAATAATTGGGGGAAGGAATATGGCTGACTGGATCGTAGTAGTAGATGACAATGTGGCAAATCTTCAGATGGCCGGCAAGGTACTGAGCGGAGATAAGAAAAAAGTCACCGCGATGAAGTCCGGACGGAAGCTGTTGGAATTCATGAAGGAAAATGAACCGGATCTGATCCTTCTGGACATTATGATGCCGGAAATGGACGGGTTTGAAACCTTAAAGCTCCTTCGACAGCAGGAAAAGGACATGGGACGGGAAGCGGTTCCTGTCATTTTCCTTACGGCAGATGAAGACGTGGATACGGAGAAACGGGGATTTGAGGTCGGTGTGTCCGATTATATCCGCAAGCCGTTCAATCCGGATGTATTGCTGCGCCGGGTGGACAACATTGTGTCAAAACAGGAACGGATGATGAGCCTGAAAACAGAAGCTACTACGGATAAGCTGACCGGACTTCTGAATAAGAGCGCGGCAAATGAGGAAATCTCAAAATGCTGTGCTGAGAAAACCGGATGTCTGCTTATGATCGATCTGGACTCCTTTAAACTGGTCAATGATCTGTACGGACATGAGATGGGAGATCAGGTGCTGATCAGTTTCTCGAACGTGATCCGGAACAGCGTGCCGGAGGGCAGTGTCCTGGGCAGGATCGGCGGAGATGAGTTTGTGGCATTTGGCAAGAACGTTACGGAAGAATCGGAGGTGCGGGAGATCACCCGGAAACTGAACGATGATTTTCTGGCAGAGGCCAAACGTCTCATGGGAGAGGATATGTCCATTCCTCTCGGGGCATCCGTCGGAGCCATTTATGTACCGAAGTACGGAAAGGATTATGACATGCTTTTCCGTATGGCGGACAAGATGCTTTATATCGTCAAGAAAAGAGGAAAGCACGGTTATGCGACATACAGTCCCGAGCTTGTGGATGAGCCGGGATCGAAGGAACTGGACCTGAAGTCGCTTCAGACTGTTCTTTCCGAGAGAAATATACCGGATGCGGCGCTGCAGCTGGATTCGGAGGCGTTCACCTATGTATACAGGTACATGGTTCGGTATGTGACACGGAACCGGATCGGTATCGGAAATGTCCTGCTTACGCTCACTCAGGGAGACGGGATTTCCGATGCGGAGTTCATGGATTACTGTGATGAAATGGGAATCCATATCCGGGAGAAACTCCGGAAGTCCGACATTTTCATGCGGTATCGTGCAACCCAGTACTATATCGCGTTGATGGAGGTAAAAGAGGGAGGCTTCAGCCATGTGATCGAGAATATCATCAGTTCATGGAATGAGGAGCATCCCGGCAGCCTGAAGATCACATACGAGGAAAACTTTGTAGGTTCTGTACCGGAAGGTGAATGAAAATGAAACAGGGAACATACGAAAATGAAATCCGAGGTTTATCTTACGTCGTTCTGATGTTTGCAATTCTGCTGTTTACACCGGTTCTCATCGTATTAAATTTCGTGCTTCAATGGGAGAAATGGACACTTCCGTTCCTGGTGGTGGCAGCCGGCGGAGCCATTGCAATGCATATCTCCGGGAAACCGGAAAAAAAGCAGAGAGTTTTTATATTCTGTGTATTTCTGATCACGGAAGTCTTTTATTACAGCGTAAATATTGAAACAGTTTATGATATAACGCCAGTGGTCATTCTTGCACTTTTCATCGTGGGAATGACACAGGAAAAAATCCTTACCGGCACGTGTGTGGCAGTAGGGATTTTTGGCATGGTATATCATGTGATCGCAGAGGTTACGGGAGGTCTCCGGCCGGATGTATCGGATGTGATCCGGCTCATTGTACATTTCTTCCTGATCTGCGGAGCCGGCGTGATCACGGAAAAACTCATTGATTCCCAGGAAAGACTGGACCGGGTGTTCCGGGAACATATGCTGGCTGCAAAGGAAGACAGCAGAAGCACCGGCAATTTCCTTGCAAATCTTTCCCATGAGATCCGTACACCGATCAATGCGGTGATCGGACTTTCGGATGTGTGCCTGGAGAAGAGTCAGGATCCGGAAATCAGGGAAATGATGCTTTCCGTGAAGGAGGCAGGAAAGCGTGTATCCGAACAGATCAGTGACATCCTGGATTATTCGGAGATCGATACGGATACCATGGTGGTGAATGAGGAAGAGTTCATGCTTTCTTCCCTGATGAATGACCTGTGCGTATCCCTGAAGCCGTACCTGAAACCGGAAGTGGAGCTGGTCATTGACGTGGATGCAAAGGTACCGTCGGCCATGCGGACGGATGTTACGAAGCTGAAAAAGATCCTGTGGCATCTGATCATGAACGGGATCAAGTACACCAAGGAGGGCGGTGTCTATGTTCAGGTCACATCGATCCGCCAGGAATACGGTGTCAATCTCTGCATCGTTGTAAAGGATACCGGAATCGGGATCAGCGAAGCAAATCTCGATCATATTTTTGAACAGTTTTATCAGAGTGACGCTACCAGAACAAGATCCAGCAACGGACTTGGTCTGGGACTTTCCATTGTGGCGGGCTTTGTCGGTGCGCTCGGCGGATTCTGTTCGGTTGAGAGCAGGGTGGGAAGGGGAACCACCGTACGTGTCAGCCTTCCGATGGCTGTTACGGATGATTCGGAATGCATGTCTGTCGGCAACAGCGATCAGCTGAATATCGCCGTTTATCTCCAGCTGGATCAGTTTGATAATCCGAATGTACGTGAGTTCTATAGTTCCTGTATGCGGAATATGGTGCTTGGTCTCCATAAGAATATCCATCTGGTGGAGAGCGCAGCGGATCTGAAGGAACTGGCGGAGAGTACCGATCTTACACATCTCTTTATCAGCATAGATGAATATGCGGAACAGACCGAGTATCTGGAATCCATTGCCGGAAGAACGGATGTCTATGTCATTGCGGACGCCGGTTTTGAACTTCCGGAGGATTCGCGGATCCTGGTTCTGGAGAAACCGTTCTACTGCTTCCCGATCGTAAATGCGCTGAACCGTTCCGTCCGGGATATGAATCCGGAAAGAAGAAAACTCTGGCTGGAAGGTGTCCGTGCACTGGTAGTGGATGACGAACCCATGAACCTGATCGTGGCGGAGAGTATCTTTGAGCGATATGGAATCCGTACTACAACTGCCGCTTCCGGACAGGAATCCATTGACCTGTTCCGGTCACAGGAATTCGATATTATCTTCATGGATCATATGATGCCGCAGATGGATGGCGTTGAGGCAATGAAACGACTCAGGGCTGAGGCTGACCGTAAGAGGATCAGTGTTCCCATCATCGCGCTTACTGCAAATGCCATCAGTTCCGCCCGGGAAATGTTCATATCAGAGGGCTTTGACGGATTTGTTTCCAAACCCATTGACAGGATCGAACTGGAACGTGTGATGCGTTCCGTTCTTCCGAGAGATCTGGTTTCTTACCGGGAACAGGTTGAAACGAAATCCGGAAAGAAGAGTCCGAAGGGGAATGACACGGAGAAGAAAGAAAGCGGAAACGGAGAAAGCGGAAACGCAGGATCCGGAAAAGACAGCGGAAACGCAGAATCCGGAAAGGAAGAGACCACCCTGTCCAGGCTGGCGGGACTCGGGCTTGATACAGTAAAGGGATTGTTCTACTGCCAGCAGGATGAAGATTTCTATAAGGTACTCCTGCTGCAGTTTGAAGGAGAAGAAAAACAGAAGATCACCGAGTCAACAAAGTATCTTGAAACAGAGGATATGCCGAATTATGCGATCCTGGTGCATGCACTGAAGAGTAATTCAAAAATGATCGGTGCAATGGAGCTTTCGGAGAAGGCTCTGGGATTGGAAAAGGCTTCCAAGAACGGAGATATGGAATATGTGAAGGAGCATCATGCGGAAACCATGGAAGCTTATTCCGTTCTGGCGGAAGGAATCCGGGATGTTTACGGCATCAAAAGGGACACCGGTGAGAAGGTGGTTGATACCGACGATGATGAGATCATAGAGTTCCTTCCGGAAGGGGAAGAGAGCAAAGATGCAGCAGATGACGAGATCATGGAATTTCTTCCGGATGATGAGAAATGACGGGGGTAGATGATATATGATTAAAGCATGGAAGGATTATATAAAGGATCCTGACAGGGACATAAAAGACCGGCTGCTTGTATTCGTCATGACGATCATCACGTTTGTGCTGGTGGGGCTTGCTTTGCTTTGGATCATTTTGGGGGAAAGCCTGATCCATCACCTGATCATCGCGGGTGCATTTTCGGTGATGTTCCTGCTGGTTTATTTTTCCATTAAGCATGAAAAGGCAAGGCTCTGTGCGCATGTGATCGCATTCTTTTCGGTTTATATGCTTCTGCCGGCGGTTTATTTCCTGGCGGGAGGACCGGAAGGCGGTGCGCCGGTCTGGACGGTAGCGGTTACGCTGTTCCTGACACTGACACTGACGGGGAAATGGTTGTATTTCTTCCTGATCTCCGATTTCATCATGTCCTGTACCTGTTTCTATATCGCATTTACTTATCCGTCACAGATTACGGTAATGACCAGGGAACTGCAGTATACAAACAAATTCATCGCAATGCTGGTCGTATGTATGATCGTTGTACTGATGGTTCAGTTTGTCGGTGGGGTTTACAAGAAAAATGCGGCCCAGCTGGTAGAACAGAAACGGGAGATCGAGGAACTGAGTGCCGGACAGAACCGGTTCTTCTCAAGTATGAGTCATGAGATCCGGACGCCCATCAATACCATCATCGGACTGAATGAGATGATCCTCAGGGAAGACATTTCCGATGAGGTTGCAGAGGATGCGCAAAGTATACAGGATGCCAGTAAAATGCTGCTCCATACCATCAATGATATCCTGGACATGTCCAAGATTCAGGCCGGACAGATGCAGCTGACGCCGGCGGTTTACCGGACCGGAGATATGCTGTCCGGAATCGTTGGAATGCACTGGCTGAAGGCAAAGGAAAAAGGCATTACATTTAAAACCATCGTGGCACCGGATGTTCCTGCCGAACTCTACGGAGATGAGGTCCGGATCAAACAGGTGGTGATCAATCTTCTGAATAACGCGATCAAATATACGGAAAAAGGTTCGGTAACCCTTTCCATCCAGTGCGGTAAGAAGGAGAAGGAAACCGTTAACATGATCTATTCCGTTGAGGATACCGGAATGGGTATCCGGAAGGAAAGCATACCGCATCTCTTTTCTGCATTCCGGCGTGTGGATGAAACCCAGAACCGGTTTATTGAAGGAACCGGTCTTGGACTGTCCATCGTAAAGAAGCTGGTGGATCTGATGGACGGAACCATTACGGTCAACAGCGTTTATACCAAGGGTTCCAGCTTTACCATCGAGCTTCCGCAGAAGCTTGTCAGTCAGGAAGTGATCGGAAATTACGATCCGGAACGGAGAAGCAGGACCCGGACGGCCAACGGATATCATCAGATCTTTGAGGCACCGGAAGCAAATGTGCTGGTGGTGGATGACAATACCTCCAACCTTATGGTGGTAACAAAGCTTCTCAGGGATACAAAGGTGCAGATCGATACCGCATCCAGTGGTGCGGAAGCCTTGGAAAAAACACTGTCATGTGCCTATCATGCGATCTTTATGGATCACATGATGCCGGGAATGGACGGAATCGAATGCCTTCATCGTGTGCGCGAACAGGTCGGCGGACTCTGCAAGGAGACCAAGGTGATCGCCTTCACTGCAAATGCAGGAAACGAGGAACAGGAACTGTACAGAAAAGAAGGCTTTGACGGATATGTGGTAAAACCGGTCAGCGGAAACGCGCTGGAAAATGAGCTGCTTCGTGTCCTTCCCCAGGAACTGGTGCGCTATTCCGGCGGGCAGAAGGAAATTGTTCAGGATAGCATGAACTGGATCACGGAACAGAAACGAAAGCTTCCGGTGGTCATCACTACGGAGAGCATTGCGGATGTTCCCCAGATCTTCGTGGATAAATATCATATCCCCGTCATTGCTCACAGGGTAAAGACCGAAAAGGGATTATTCCGTGACGGGACCGAGGTGGAGACAAGAGGCATTCTTGCATATATGGAAGTGGAAGAGCATACGGTAACACCGGTTCCGCCTTCGGTAGAGGAGATGGAAGCCTTTTTCGTCGAACAGCTGGCAAGAGCAAATTATGTGATCCATATTGTGGTATCCGGCAAACTGAAAAGTACGAATTATCCGGCGGTGGTGGAAGCCGCAAGGGCATTTGATAACGTTGTGGTAATCGATTCGGAACAGCTGTCCAGCGGTCAGGGATTCCTGGTACTGGAGGCCTGCATGATGGCGGCGGATGGTAAGAATCCGTTTGAGATAAGGGATCACATTGAAAGGATCAAGGGAAAGATACAGACCAGCTTTATCGTGGACAATCTGGATTATCTGGCCCGCTCCAATCAGGTCGGAAAGAAGGCGGCATCTCTCATCAAGTCCTTTATGGCTCATCCGGTTCTTTATATGAAGGACGGGGATCTGAAACTCGGAAAGTTCCGGTTCGGATCCGGCGAAAGGGCCTGCACGACTTATATCAACAAGGTACTGCAGTATTCGGCGGATATTGACGACAGACGCATCATCATTGCCTATACCGGCATTTCAAATAAGGATCTGAAGACCATCTGCTCCCTGGTGGGAAGAAGAGTGAAGTTCAAAGAGGTGATCATGCAGAGGGTTTCTCCGTCGCTTGCGGCAAGCTTCGGAAAAGAAGCAATCGGTCTGATCTTTATGAAAAAATAAGTAAGGATGAAAGATTATCCGGATGAACCAAAATGAGAGAGAGCAAAGAATAAAACTGGAACGACTGGCAGGGGAAAGGGATGACCTGATCCTGCGGACCGACAGGAATGTGCCGGTACTTGTGTCTTCGGATTTCCGGAACCTGAAGGGAATCCGTGCAGGCTTTTCCACACGGCTGGGAGGAGTCAGCGAGGGGTATCTGGCCTCGCTGAATCTCGGACTGACACTGGGAGATGAAACGGATCATCTGAAGGAAAACTACCGGCGTTTTGCGGATGCGCTGTCACTGGATGCGGACCGTATTTCCTGTCCGGATCAGGTACATGATGACAGGATCCTGATTGCAACGGAAAAGGATGCCGGAGACGGGATCAACAGAGAGCGGACACATTTCCGGATCGATGCACAGATCACGGAGATTCCGGAACTTCCCCTGATCGTATATGCTGCGGACTGCGTGCCGATCCTCTTTGCGGATCCGGTGCGGCGGGTGGTCGGAACAGCACATGCCGGATGGCGGGGAAGCGTTTCGGGAATCGCTGCGAAGGTGGTACGGAAAATGGCAGAGACCTTTGGCTGCAGGGAAGAAAATGTGCATGCCATGATCGGTCCTTCCGCTGGTCCGGAGGGCTATGAGGTGGATCATACGGTAAGGGATGCGGTGCTTTCCTGTTCCTTCCTTGAGGATGCCGGGGAATGCCTTCGCCCGTCCGCAGATCCGGAACACTGGATGCTGGATCTCTGGATGCTCAATCGGAAGATCCTCTGCGCTGCGGGTGTTCCGGAAGAACAGATTTCCTGTATCGGACTCTCGACACTTGCGTATCCGGATATTTTCTTTTCCCACAGGAGAAGCAACGGGAAACGCGGACTAAATGCAGGGATGGTCGCGATCGCGCCTGACGGGGACTGAGGTTGACTGTTTCCCGCGGAGCGGGATCTGAGATATGGAGTCTTACATAGCAAAATCCGGTGGCGCATTATGTATAATGCGGGATCCTGCGATGTGGAAGATAACAGGGAAGGACAGCGAAAATGACAAAGGTGGATCTGATCACGGGCTTTCTCGGAGCCGGAAAAACCACATTTATTCTGGAATATGTGAAGGAACTGGTTCAGAGAGGAGAGCGGATCGGAGTAATAGAAAATGACTACGGAGCCATCAATGTGGATCTCCTTCTGCTTCATGAAGAACTGGGAGATAAGTGCAGGCTGGAGATGGTGATCGGCGGGGATCCGGACTGCCACAGAAGAAGGCTGAAAACAAAACTGATCGCCATGGGGATTGACCGGTATGACCGGGTGATCGTGGAACCGTCAGGACTCTTTGATGTGGATGAGTTCATGGATCTTTTATATGAGGAACCGCTGGAGCATATGCTGCGACTTGAAAATGTGATCGCGGTGGTGGATGCGGATGCGGTCCGTCAGCAGGTTGAACTGAGAAAGAAAGAGGACGCGGCAGATGGTCGGGCAGGGTATTCGGAGGAGACGAGATATATCCTGGCGGAGGAGCTGACGAAAGCAGGATGTGTCCTGCTCAGCAAGTCGGAAGAACTGTCTCCGGAAGGGGAAGCAGAGGTTACTGACTATCTGAATGAATGTCTCCTTGAAGTGGGCTGCAAACGCAGTCTCTCGGAGAAGGATATCCTTGTTAAGAGAGAAGGACGTATCGATGAGGCCGGATGGGAGAGGATCCTTTCGGCAGGAAGCAGGGATGCGGCCTATGTAAAGAAAAACATTCTGAAGGAAGGAACGTACCGTTCGGTTTTCTTCTTTCATGTGACACTTCCCGATATCCCGGTGGACGAACTGATGCGTCAGATCTTTACCGATCCGGAGTGTGGGAATCCGGTCCGGATCAAGGGCTTTGTTCCGGACGGAACCGACGGCGGGATAATGATCAACGCCACAAAGGAGCAGACCGAAGTGGAAAAGAGTTCTGTCGGACAGCCGGTAATCATAGTGATAGGGGAAAGAATAAATGAGGATAAGATCGGCAGCTACTGGGCTGCCTATGAGAATGAATACCGGAACTGATGAACCGGGATTGATGAACCGGGATTGATAAAGTGGAACTGATAAAATGGAACTGATCACATTTTTGCTAAATAGCATATTGCTGGGTGTAGCGCTGGCTGCAGCATGCATTATCGGAGCTGTAACATATATCATCTGCCGGATCGGACTCGGACTGGGGGTAAAGGTCGGGACCAGATATAACCGGCAGGCTGCCATTCTCGGCGGTGTCATTTTAATCGCGATCGCGATCGAGATACTGTTAAAACACTTGCTTGGTTAAGGGAAAGAAGAGGGTACGATTATGTTGAAGGATTTTAGTGGGGAATATCAGAAAAAACTTCGGACTCCGGAGGAGGCGGTTTCCGTGGTGAAGAGCGGAGACTGGGTGGATTATACCAGTTCCCTCGGGAAGCCGGTTTTACTGGATGAGGCACTCAGTAAACGGAGGGATGAATTAAAGGATGTGAAGATCCGCGGAAATCTGATCGCCGGACCGATCCGTGTGGCAGAATGTGATGAGTCACAGGAGCATTTCATTTATCACAGCTGGCATTGCTCTTCCTATGAACGGAAGCTCTGCGACCGGGGGCTCTGCTATTATATCCCGACGGTATTTCACAATAATGCCGCCTACTATGAGTTCTTTATCAAGGTAAATGTGGTCATGGTAAGCGTCAGCCCCATGGATAAACACGGGTATTTCAATTTCTCCGTAAATACCGGAGTGGCGGGACCCATCTGCCGGAAAGCGGATATTGTGATCGTGGAGATCAATGAGCATCTTCCGAAGATCCACGGCGGATATGACGAATGCATCCACATTTCCGAGGTGGATTACATCGTGGAAGGTCATCACGATGAGATAGAAAATATGCTTCCCTTCCGTATTTCGGATACCGACCGGAAGATCGCGGAACATATCATTCCGTATATCGTGAACGGTGCCACGCTTCAGCTGGGAATCGGAAGTGTTCCGAATGCCATCGGCG
>CADBOV010000291.1 GCA_902796385.1 uncultured Lachnospiraceae bacterium | reverse complement strand
AGGAAGCGAGGAAAATTAATCATTAAGAAACCCAAGCTTCCTGTATGATTCAGAGTAAAGGATGAATTTACAAAACGGGATTGAGCAGATAGATACATCATTGTAGTATAGGAACTACTGACTCACTCCAATACTGTTTCACGGAAACGGATTAACGTATTCTCGGGGATGCCGAGAGCTGTTTTTATATAGTTCTCACCCATGGCGCTCCAGGCGGCTTCCAGATATTTGCTGTCCGCGATATAAGCCTGATAGACACTTTCGGCAAATTCAACGCCCCGGGTGTCCGCAAGCTGTTGCCTGATGAGCATCGCTTTGGGGAGATTGATCAAATTTGTTTTCAGATAGTCTTCCATGATGAGGCTTCTGTCCACGCCGAGAGCTTCCAGTACAAGAGCGGTCGTGATCCCACAGCGGTCTTTTCCTTCCGTACAGTGCCAGAGGATGCCCCCCGACTGAAAATCATGCCCCATAATGGTTCTGATTATCCGGGAGAAAGAACCGGTGCATTGATACATTACCCGTTGGTAAAGAATATCCATTGCGGGGATCCATTGATCGGAAACTCCGGATTCATGGCTGATGCCGATGGTTGATTCGTCAAAAACCGCAAGAGGAAGATAACGGCAGCCATATGTTTTATCGGGAGCTTCCCTGCGTTCGCCAGGCGTCCGCAGGTCGATGACAGCGGAGATTCCCCTAAGATCCGCTTCCTGTGCCTGGGAAAGATGTGCGGAACGGATCAGAAGCCCCGGTTTGATCTCGTGTCCATCTTTTGTTTTGATGCCTCCAAGGTCTCTTTTGTTTAGAATCATATCGTTTTCTCCAATCATGTATCTCCGGTCTACCGGTAAGTTGTCCACTCATATATAAGAACGGCGCCCGGAGAAAGATAAAAATCAATACCAGTCTATCCCTATTCGTTCATTTACATATCTGCTTACAGAATACTGAATATTGTCGGAAAAGACAAGAAGTGATCGATAGATTATTAACCTGATGGGCGGCGGGACCGTAAACAGCAAACATGTCGCTCTGAAACGACACCATGAGACAGCAAGGTTTTTTCTCTTGATTTGGCCATGCTTCTGGAGTATGATGCAGGTAATATCAGTAGAAACGAGGGATCGATCATGATGAACCGCATGATGAAAGCAGATGCAGCATTTGCAGCACGGGCAGCCGAAGGCGCGCGTGCTGTCAGGCGTGCAGCAAAAGACTTGTCAGGCGGATCATCGGGTCTCTCAGCCATCTGATTTCAGGGAACAAAGCGTCAAAAATCAGGTAACCGGAGCCGCCAGGCAGAAGTAATTCTGTGAGGCGGCTCATATTTTTTATAAAAGGAGGAACTGACATGGGGGCAGAAAGCTTAATCTGAATTTCAAGCTGCTTCAGAAAAGGGAAATTGGTACGATCGTAAACGGCCGGAGAAACCGGATCGGAAAGTTGAGACAAACGGTATTTGACCGAAAAGAAGATCAATATCGTTTCGTCTTAGAAAATGAGTACATGCTCGTGATACAAAGGCGGGTTTTTATCCAACATACCCTGATGAGACTGGAAGAAGACTGTGTTTATTTCGAATTCAGTCCAGAAGCGGTATTGTCAGGAATGCTGACATATTGTCTGTTTGAGACATATGGCTTTCCATTGGAGTTTGCAATTGATGAAATGGAAAGGAATGGCATGTCTGTCGATGAAAGAGGCCATCACGTCATGGAAGAACTAGCCCGTGAACGAAATAAAAACACCTACAAAAATAATAACGCGTTTGGATAACGAGGAGGGAGATTCAGGAAGGAATTGACTTTATTAAGACGGCACCTGCCATCAGGGAGGCGTATATGACATTAGGCGAGTATATCCAGTACGAGTGTGAGAAATCAGCAGAAGAAGCTGCAGAGGAAGCAGCCAAGGTAAAGACAGAAGCAGCAAAGACAGAAGCTATGGAAGTTTACACGTCACACCCTGACCAAACGCGATGACCTGAATACTCAGTAAATCCGGAGCATATCTTAATGAAATGCTTCGGCTTTCTGTACAGATCCGTCACCGGATCACAAGCGTTCTGGCGAACTCCTCGGTGATCCCGATGATCTTCCCGTGTGAGACGGACCGCTGTCCGCCTGTCTTCTCTTCAAGAAATTCACGAATCTTATCGGCTGACACATTCAGAAGGTTCCTGAGGTGAAATGAAGTGAGAAGGCAACGAGAAGCAAGTTTTCTCCTCTTTCGTATGCCCTCCCCCTTCTGAAACAGGTAGAAAAGCAACAAGAAGCTTGTAACTGCGGAAGCGGATCGAGGCAATGAAGGTCGAGGCAATGAAGGTCGATAAACCTGTTGAAGTATGACGGGTCTGATGCTATAAATTATCCGTGCGGGCTTGTCTGTTTTTACTTTGGAGTTATAGTTACCAGGAATGAAAATCCTGTTCGACAAGGCTCTATATTTGTACGATCAGGCTGCCAATACAGACTGTTACAGTTGATCGATATACAATGATTTACTAAAAGTGGGGAAAGGGAAATGAGAGAAACATACGAGGCATTGGAAATGGAAGTGATCGCCTTTGAAAGTGAGGACGTCATTCTGACAAGCTACTGGGGGGAAGAGGATCCCATCGAGTAATACCCAAAAGATAAGGAAAGGCAGGCAGCGCAGTTTGCCTGCCTTTTTACATCCATCCGAATGGAGACGGATTTCTGATCATGGAGAAAATATATCGTTTTGCAGACCTGAACATACGGGTCGTTTCTGCCGGCGAGGAGATCCATCAAATGTGCAAGTCCTATGTGACAGATGAGCCGGCGGATTTTAGCGTTCACGCTGCACAACGTGACATCGACTTTGAACGTTCCCGCGCCGATCGTCCCGGGTATTCCGATGCCTATCTGGAAACACTCTCCGTATACCGCGGAATCGCGGAAAAGATGCCGGCCTGCGACACATTTCTGTTTCACGGGTCCGTGATCGCAGTGGATGGCGCGGCCTATATCTTCACTGCCAAAAGCGGCACGGGAAAAAGCACCCACGCCCGT
>CADBOV010000290.1 GCA_902796385.1 uncultured Lachnospiraceae bacterium | reverse complement strand
CTCCGACGAAGACGGGATCCGCGCATCCGAGCTGGAGGCGGAGTTCGCCGAGATGGACGGCTGGAATGCGGAAAGTGACGCGGCTTCTTTGTTGAACGGACTTGGTGTGGAGACGGAATACCATTATGCGGAAATGGCGGGCCTGGAGGATAATATCAAGGTCAAGGTTCTTCTGGCACAGGCACTGTTCGGAAATCCGGACAACCTGCTTCTCGACGAGCCCACCAACCACCTGGATCTGGATGCTATCGCATGGCTGGAGGATTTCCTGATCGATTTCGAGAATACCGTGATCGTAGTCAGCCATGACCGTTATTTCCTGAACCGTGTATGTACCCATATTGCGGACCTGGATTACGGAAAGATCCAGATCTATGCAGGAAACTATGATTTCTGGTATGAATCCAGCCAGCTGATGATCCGTCAGATGAAGGAAGCAAACAAGAAGAAGGAAGAGCAGATCAAGGAGTTGAAGGAATTCATCGCCCGGTTCTCCGCCAATGCTTCCAAATCCAAGCAGGCTACCTCCCGTAAGAAAGCGCTGGAAAAGATCCAGCTGGATGAGATCCGTCCTTCCAGCCGGAAATATCCTTATATTGATTTTCGTCCGAAACGCGATATCGGAAATGAGGTTCTGGAGGTACATAATATCTCCAAGACCGTAGACGGCGTCAAGCTGCTTGATAATATCAGCTTTACCGTCGGCAGGGAAGACAAGATCGCCTTCGTCGGACCGAATGTTCTTGCAACGACCATGCTGTTCAAGATCCTGGCCGGAGAAGAAGAACCGGATGAAGGAACCTATAAATGGGGAGTTACCACATCCCAGGGATATTTCCCGAAGGATAATACAAAAGAATTCGACAATGATCTGATCATCGTGGACTGGCTGACCCAGTATTCGGATGATAAGGATGCGACCTACGTTCGCGGTTTCCTGGGACGTATGCTGTTCGCAGGTGATGACGGTATTAAGAAACTGAAGGTGCTGTCCGGAGGTGAGAGGGTGCGATGCCTTTTCTCGAAGCTGATGATCATGGGTACCAACTGCCTGATCCTGGACGAGCCCACCAACCACCTGGACATGGAGTCCATCACATCCCTGAATAATGCGCTGATCAAGTTCCCGGGCGTTGTGCTTTTTGCCTGCCAGGACCATCAGTTCATTCAGACCACGGCGAACCGTATCATAGAGCTGACACAGACCGGCATGATCGACAAGCAGACAACCTACGATGAGTATCTGGCCAGCGATGAACTGGCAAGAAAACGCCAGATCATGAATATGGACCGGCCTTCGGACGACTGATAAAAAAAGGCTTCCTGAAAATCGGGAAGCCTGCTTTTTGGAAATGTCCGGTTCGAAAGGATCGGAAATGTCCGTTTTAAGTTTTTCCGGATTTAGAAATTGTCCGGCTTGATATCGAAAATATACTCGATGAAATGTTCCGCGTTTGCACGGTTCTCGTCACTGTTTCCGGGGAAGCAGATGTAAAGCTCCGACATTCCCAGATCCAGGGATTTTCCGAATTCCGTTTCGGAGATGTCGTAACCGTAGACCTGAAGCGAACCGGCGTAGTCTTCGGATTTGACCTCATATTTGGTCAGGTTGGAAGCGGTTCCGCTGTCCAGCGTGTTTTCCGGAAGGCGGAGCAGTCCGGTGGCGCTGCAGAATTCCATTCCGGCCCGGTTTGTGATCAGAAAATCAAAATAGTTTTCGCGACAGAGGATCGGGAACTGGGAAAAGGAAGGATCATTCGGGTTGTTCTCGTAATCCTGGTCATAGGTTTTGGCATCCAGATGGATGGTATCATCGATCTCAATCCGGTAGGAATCGGGAATGTTTCTTGCTTTGATATAAGAAGCAAACGCATCTTCGTCCAGTTTTTTATCGGAAGCCTTGTTCAGAACACCTACCGATAGGGCGACGGGCCGGCTTCCCTGGTAAATTGCGATTCCGAGGAAAATGGCGACAAGGATCGCAAGTACGGTAATGATTGCGGGCCATTTAAAGTAGTAGAGCAGGTATCTGGCCTTTTCCTTTTTGGTCATACCCTGCATCTCCTCGGCCATCCTTTTTCGTTTGACGGCCATCCGCTTTCGGAACGGAAGCGCTTTTAACTCCAGGTTGTCTTCGGTGCGGGCGTCTTTTTCTTCCTCCTTGCTCCGTTTGGAAGTGACGACCTGACCGGCTACGGTTTTATTTCCGTTTACGTCACCGCTGATAACGGGACGCTGTTGATTCCGGTTTTGCGGTTTAGTAACGGGCTTTTTCTTAGATCCTCGTTTTTTTGATCTTGATTTTGACATGATGTAACCTCACTGGTGGATAATCCGGGCTTTGCGGCGATACATATCTGTGAGCCGGAGCCCATGCAGTACATTTTAACATAGAAAGAAAACCGATGCACTAAAAAAATCGGTCGGAGGAAAAAATGGCAAAAGACATGAAACTTTCAAAAGAAGAAAGAAAAGCAAAGGTAAGGAAGCATACGAAGAAGATCATTCATATCTTCTTTAAGTTTTTCCTGATCTTTCTGATCTTCTTCATGGTTACGAATATCCTGGTATTTGTTATCCTGAACATTTATCACCATAATCAGCTGGATAAGGAGAAACAGTATCTGGTACAGACCGGAAAACAGGTGGAGGTAAACGGTCATTATATGAATGTGGTGACCGGCGGGAAGGAAGACGCAAAGTACACCTATGTTTTCATGCACAGTGCACGCATCGTGGATGACTCCGTGGCACTGCAGCCGCTTTGGAAGGAAATGCGGGATGACTGCCGGTTCGCCTATGTAGACAGAAGCGGTGTGGGATTCAGTGATGTCAGCGGTGAGAGCCGGGAAATCGATGTCATGAACGATGAAACCAGAAAAGCACTTCTGGGAGCGGGCGTAAAACCGCCGTATATCCTTGTGCCCATGGGAACCGCCGGGATCGAAGCGCTTCACTGGGCAAACAAGTATCCGGACGAGGTGATTGGAATCTTCGGTATCGGCATGAGTTATCCGGAACAGTACGAAGGAATGAAAACCATCGATTACTGCGGATTTACGGACTGGCTGATGGTCCGGTTCTTCAAGGTCGGAGGAAGCCGTCTCGTCAGCAGCCTGAAACCGGAGGATCTGGCGGGCATTTACACAAATGACCAGATGGAAACAAGAAAGGCGTTGATCTACAAGGGTGCATATACGGATGATATGTACGAAGAAGACCTGGCTATGGTGGATAACGCGGCAAAGGTACAGAAGGAAGGATGGCCGAAGGACATCCCAATCACCGTTCTTTACGGCAATCCGGTCATGGAACCGTATATCAAACTGGATAAGGAGAAACAGGAAACCATAAAGAAGGCGCAGGAGACCAGGCCGGACCTTGATTATGCAGAGGTTTACAACTATGATCTCCGTGAATTTTACAAGGATAAGAAAAATGTGACCTTCGAAGAACTGTCCGGTCCGTCCCGGGTATATACATTTGATCCGAAGGGCGTAAAGGAAAAATTGGTGGAATTCGGAAAAAACGTTGAATCGAAACAAAAGTGAGTTGCTTTTGTAACACTTTTGTCAAATCTGTACAAAAAAACAAGAAAAAAGGAAAAAAAAGGTTGCATTATTGTTTATAATGTCCTATAATGACTACATGTCGCAGGAGACTGCGATAAATACTATGTAGTTCGTGTGCCAAATTTTAACTCAGGGCAGCACGAAGTGATTCGTGAATCTGAAGTCGGAACATTCTGACCTTACTTCAAAGGTCGGAGTTAAGTGTCTCGGGCGCTTGATTATGAACGGAGAACGTTCGGCCGGTTTGGAAAGACGGAAGAAGAATGGATCAAAAACACTTTAAAGGAGGGTTTTTTTGTGAAGAAATTCAAGAAAGCACTTGCTCTTTCTCTTACACTGGCTATGGGTCTTTCCATGGTAGCTTGTGGTGACAAGAAAGACGACACAGCAGCTAAGACAGAGGCTAAGACAGAGGCTAAGACAGAGGCTAAGACGGAAGGCAACAAGACAGAGGCTAAGACAGAGGCTAAGACTGAAGGCCAGACAGAGGCTAAGACAGAGGCAGCTGCAGGTCCGGAGATGACAAAGGGTAACGGCGAGAAGGTTCATGTATATGCATGGAACTCCGAGTTCGGTGGACACCTTGACAACTTCCTTCTTACAGAGTATCCGGAACTGAAGGATCTTATCGTTTATCACAACCTTGAGGTTGGTGGTACATCTGCTGATTACCTTCAGAAGATCAATGATGCTATGTCATCTGACGAAGCTCCGTCTATCGTAGCTGCAGATAACGATGCATTCAAGAACCTGATGGAGCAGGATTGGGTAGTTCCGCTTTCATCCATCGGATTCGACCAGAGCTGGTATGCAAATGCTTATGATTTCACTGTACAGATGGCTACAAACAGCAACGGTGAGCTCGTAGGTACAACATGGCAGTGTACACCGGGTGTTATGGTTTACCGTGCATCCATCGCTAAGGACGTATTCGGTTCTGATGATCCGGCTACTGTTCAGGCAGAGGTTAAGGATGTAGCTACAATGGAAGCTGCATTCGCAAAGATCAAAGAGAAAGGTTACTTCCCGCTTGCATGTGCTGGTGACCTGGAGCGTCCGTATCTGGATCAGAGACAGAACGCTTGGGTTGTTGATGGAAAGCTCACACTTGATGATTCCATCACAGAGTACCTGAACAAGGTTGTTGACTATCAGTCAAAGGGTTGGTTCAAGGGTGTTTCCTAGTGGCAGGATGACTGGAACGCTTCTATGAGCCAGGATGTATTCGCTTACTTCGGATGCCCGTGGTTCGTTTCCTTCACACTTGCAGGTAACGTAAAGGGTACAGAAGCTGAGACAGATTACAAGGTAACAGAAGGTCCGGCTATGAACTATGCTTGGCATTGGGGTGGAACATACCTGATGGCTACAAACAAAGCTACTAACACAGAGCTTACAAACTTCATCATCTGGTACTACACATGTAATGAAAAGTTCCTGAAGGATGCTATCTCTGATGATCGTATCTTCAACTTCCCGAACAACAAGAAGGTTGCTGAGGAAGCAGTAGCTGATGGTTCTGGTGCTATGCCGCTTCTTGGCGGACAGAATCCGGTTGAGATCTATGCTAAGAACGCTCCGAACGTAAGCCTTAAGCTTGCTACAAAGTATGATACTCAGCTCAATGGTATCATGGAGTCACAGCGTGATGGCCTTATCAATGGTACTATCGGTTCCACTGATGATGCACTTGCAGAGATCAAGACTCAGGCTCATGATCAGATTCCTGACATCACTGTAGAGTAATTCTGATTAACTAAATCAAAATGTTTTTAGGGTTGTGCACCGGGCTCCCCGGTGCACAATTTCTAAGATTAGATCGCTGTTAGACATTTCGTAAGCGGACGAGAGACCTCGTCCCTTTATCAAATGTCTAACGGGGATGTGGAACAAAAAACTATATCAACCTAAGGAAGTGAAGCTATGAAAAGAAAAACAGTAGAATATGGAAAGTATGGCTATCTGTTTATTGCTCCGTTTTTCTTGGTATACTTCTTTTTCCAGTTATACCCGCTTCTTTATACGTTCTACCTGAGTTTTGTTGAATCCAAGATGACTCAGGACGGTATGTCCGATCCGAAATTCAACAACTTTGAGAACTTTGTCGGTATACTTTCAAAGAAGGATTTCAAAACGGGATCGACTGTATGGTTGGACACAAACGCAACGATGTCCATCAAATGGACTCTTGTAATGTGGATCTTAAACTTTATTCCGCAGATTCTGCTGTCGCTGCTCCTTGCAGCCTGGTTTACAGATACAACTGTTAAACTGAAAGGTCAGGGCATCTTTAAGGTCATTATGTATCTGCCGAATATCATTACAGCATCGTCAATCGCCGTACTTTTCTATAGCTTGTTTAATACACAGGG
>CADBOV010000289.1 GCA_902796385.1 uncultured Lachnospiraceae bacterium | reverse complement strand
TCTCAAAAGAAAAAACGCCCACAAAAAGCAGCAGGAGCGTGAGTCCTGCTAATAATACGATTTTTGATCTTTTTTTCATTTCCATTTTAAATTCCTGATCTTTTCTTTATCTAAAGGGGGTGCCTCAAATGCAGCTGTCCCCCGTTTTTTCAGATATAGCATACCGATTGATGCACAGTCCGTCAAGTGTATCTTCGTCGGGCATGGGTATATTGTATCATGCACCCGTCGGTTTGAAAACCTGAATTTGTGCGTTTTGCATAAAAATCCGGACATGATATTTTGATATTATGTTACATTTTTAGGAATTCCGTTTTTCTTTGTTTTCTTATAAAATGTAAGAATAAGTAACGAGGGAACCAAATCGGAGGAAATGATGAACGAACTTACGGAGTTTAAACTCGCCGGTTATAATACATTACGGAAAAAATATGAGAGAGTTTCGAAGATCGCACTGAAGCTCCTGGATGATACACTCAGAAAAAACCATACCCACCCCATGCAGGTGACACACAGGATCAAGGCTACCGAATCCATCGCCGGCAAGCTGGAACGCCGGCCGGACAAATATACCTCTGCCGATCAGCTGATGGACATTCTGGGCATCCGCATCATCTGTTATTTTACGGATCATGTGGATCAGGTAGCGTTTATGCTGGAAAGCATTCTGGATATCGACTGGAAAAACTCCAGTGACAAGAGAGAGATCATCGATCCGACCGCATTCGGATATCTGTCCCTTCACTATATCTGCTCACTTCCGAAGGATAAGGGTTATCCGGAGGACCTGACCGATCTGAAATTTGAAATACAGATCCGCACCATTCTGCAGCATACCTGGGCCGAGATCGAACACGATCTGGGTTATAAATCCGAATTCAGTATCCCGAAGGATCTGCGCCGGGAGTTTTCGCGTGTTGCCGGACTTCTGGAGATCGCAGACGAATCCTTCCTCCGGATCCGCAATTCCATTACCGCTTATGAGGCCAATGTCCGGGAAAAGATCGCAAATGATACCGCTGATGACATGCCGCTGGATCTCGTATCCCTCAGGGCTTATCTGGAACTGAGTCCTTCCATGAAAAGCCTGCTGGATGACATCGCAGCCATATCGGATGCGATCATCAACGAAGCGAACCCGGAATCCTTCCTTCCGCTTCTGAGCTTCTTCAATCTCCACACCCTGGGTGATCTGAAGGAATTCGTGGAGGAAGGTCATGACGACGCCTTATTCTTCGCAAAAAAAGCGCTGGAGGGTATGTTCCTGGAGGAGCTTTCCTCCATCGTAGGTCTGTACTACCTCTGCCGCTCCCACCTGGTTCGCGGAGACTACAATTTCCGGCAGCTGATGGTTTATTTCACACTGGGTGAAGCCTCTGAGAAACGTGCGAAGCAGCACTCGGAATACATCCTGAAGCTCCGGAAGGAACTGGAAGAACAAACCGACGACCAGCCGGAAAAACAGGATCAGGACAAGCAGGAACCGAACGCCTGAAAGCCAAAATCAGAACAAACAGGAGCAAAACGCCTGAAAGCCAAAGCCCGCGGTCAGCCGCGGGCTTTTTTCAATATCTTTTTCAGATAGGCTCCCGTATAGGATTTTTTACATTTGGAGACCTCTTCCGGAGTTCCCGTTACAACCACGGTTCCTCCTCCGTCTCCGCCTTCCGGTCCCATGTCGATGATATAATCCGCCTGCTTGATCACATCCAGATTATGCTCGATCACCACAACCGTATTCCCGTTATCCGCCAGCCGCTGCAGGATATCCAGCAGCTTCTGCACATCCGCAAAATGAAGTCCCGTGGTGGGCTCATCCAGAATGTAGATGGTCCGTCCGGTGCTGCGCCGTGCCAGCTCCGTTGCCAGCTTGATCCGCTGCGCCTCACCGCCGGAAAGCGTTGTGGAGGGCTGACCCAGCTTGATGTATCCGAGTCCCACATCCCGAAGCGTTTCCATCTTCCGTTTTACCGAAGGCACTGCGTCAAAGAAATCGCAGGCCTCATCCACGGTCATATCCAGAACCTCGAAAATGTTCTTCCCTTTGTACTTTACTTCCAGCGTTTCCCGGTTGTACCGCCTTCCGCCGCACACCTCACAGGGCACATAAATGTCCGGAAGGAAATGCATCTCGATCTTGATGATACCGTCTCCGCGGCAGGCTTCGCATCTTCCGCCGGCCACATTGAAGGAAAACCGTCCCTTATTATATCCGAAGGTCTTGGCATCCCTGGTACCGGCAAACAGATCCCTGATCTGATCAAAAACTCCCGTATAGGTGGCCGGATTGGAACGGGGTGTCCGTCCGATCGGCGACTGGTCGATGTCGATGACCTTATCCAGCACATCATATCCCGTAATGGTATCATGCTTTCCCGGTTTTACCCTGGCCCGGTTCAGATCCCGGAGCAGCCGCTTCTTCAGGATCTCGTTGATCAGCGAGCTCTTGCCGGAACCGGACACACCGGTCACGCAGGTAAATACTCCCAGCGGGATCTCCACATCAATATTCTTCAGATTGTTCTGTCTTGCTCCCCGGATCGTAAGGAATCCCGTCGGTTCCCGCCGTTCCGAAGGCACATCGATGGTCATTTCACCGGACAGATATTTTCCCGTGACAGACGCCTCGCAGGCCATGATGTCCTTCGCCGTACCGGTCGCCACGATCTCGCCGCCGTGAACTCCCGCGCCCGGACCCACATCCACGATATAATCCGCCGCACGCATGGTATCCTCGTCATGCTCCACCACGATCAGGGTATTTCCCAGATCTCTCAGATGCTTCAGGGATGAGATCAGCTTATCATTGTCCCTCTGGTGCAGTCCGATACTGGGTTCATCCAAAATGTAGGAAACGCCCACAAGTCCCGATCCGATCTGCGTTGCCAGCCGGATCCGCTGGGCCTCCCCGCCGGAAAGCGTTCCCGTGGCACGGCTGAGCGTCAGATAGTTCAGTCCCACATCCGACATGAATTTCAGTCTGGCGCCGATCTCCCGGAGGATCTGCTCCCCGATCATGTTCTGCCGGTCGGAAAGCGCCGTATTTTCAAAGAATTCTCTCAGTTTATCCACCGAGTATTCCGTCACATCATAAATGTTCTTATCTCCCACCGTCACTGCCAGGGATGCGGGTTTCAGTCTTTTCCCGCCGCAGGACTCGCAGGGAACCAGCGTCATGTATTCCTCATACTCTGCCCGCATTGCCTCCGATGAAGTCTCCTTATATCTCTGCTGGCAGTTCTTTACAAGTCCTTCAAAGGGATAAAAGAATACACTCTTTCTGCTTCTCTGGCTGTCATAGTATACCTTGATCCGGTGTCCCTTCGTTCCGTTCAGGATCACATCCTTCGACTCATCGGAAAGCTCTCTCCAGGGCGTATCCAGGGAGAAACCATATTCCTTTGCCATGGCCTCCAGAACCGCATGCCCGTAGCTCTTCTTATCCCCGCTGGACTGCCAGCCGGGTACGCCGATCGCGCCTTCATTCAGGGACCGGGTTTTATCCGGGATCATCAGATCCGGATCAAATTCCTGCCGGAAACCGAGGCCGGTACAGACCGGACACGCACCGAAGGGATTATTGAACGAAAAGGATCTGGGCTCGATCTCATCAATGGAGATCCCGCAGTCCGGGCAGGAAAAGCTGTCCGAAAAGGTCATTTCCTCATGGTTCCCGTCTGTATGGAAAACCTCCACCTTTACCGTACCGTCCGCCTGCTTCAAGGCAGTCTCAATGGAGCCCGCCAGACGAAGGTCGATCCCTTCCTTCATCACAAGCCGGTCCACGATAATGTCGATGTTATGCTTTTTATTCTTTTCCAGCTTGATCTCTTCATCCAGATCATACTGGTTTCCGTCCACGATCACACGGGCAAATCCGCTCTTCTTCGCTCTCTGGAGCAGCTTCTCGTGCTCGCCCTTCCTGCCCCGCACCACCGGCGCCAGGATCTGGAATTTCGTTTTCTCCGGAAGTGTCATGACGCTGTCCACCATCTGATCCACGGTCTGCCGTTCAATGGGCTTTCCGCAGTTCGGACAGTGCGGGATTCCGATCCTCGCAAAAAGAAGCCTCAGATAATCATAAATTTCCGTCACGGTTCCCACCGTGGATCTGGGATTCCGGTTCGTGGATTTCTGATCAATGGAAATGGCC
>CADBOV010000288.1 GCA_902796385.1 uncultured Lachnospiraceae bacterium | reverse complement strand
TCCAGGATCATCGCAGAGCTGCAGGGAAATATCATCAAGCTGGAGCATAACCAGTTTGTATCATTGAACCGGAATGCGGCAGTGGAACTGGTGATCACCATCGAAGCCTTTGGTCCGGATCATAAGGAAAAGATCATGGAAGTATTGAAGGAGAAGGGCTATCGTCCGCTGGATAAGAGCCCGAAAGCAGTCGTTTAAGGAGAAATCATGGAGAGATTCATTGCGGCAGTCGATCTTGGAACCACAACCGTTGAACTGTCCCTGCTTCGTCAGGACGGAAGCGTTGTTGCGAAATCCGGCTTTATGAATCCGCAGAGCCGGTTTGGTTCGGATGTCATTTCGCGTATGACATGGCTGGACCGCAATCCGGAAAGTGATGAAATGCGCGTCATTCTGGAACAGTCACTGCAGCAGAATCTGTCCAAAATGCTTTCCTGGCAGAAAGCTGAATTTCCGCAGGGTTTGGAACGGATCATCGTCACCTGCAATACGGTTATGGGTACGATCCTGAAGGGCGCTTCCACAGCAGGTCTGGGGCAGGCGCCCTTTGGTATGCCCTTTACGGAGAATGCGACAACCTCCCTTTTCGGGGTTCCCATGGAGATCATGGTGGGGGCTTCCGCATTTTTAGGGAGTGATGCCAGCGGAGGTGCATGGGCACTGGGGCTCGGGGAAAATGAAATGCTGATGGATCTGGGAACCAACGGAGAAATGATCCTGCTGCATGGCGGGATCCTTACCGGAGCATCGGCTGCCTGCGGACCCGCATTTGAAAACTGTACCAGAGCCCAGGGAATTTACGGATCCACTACGCTTTCCGTTCTTTCCAATCTGCTTCGGAGAGGCACCATAAAAGGAGACGGGACACTGCCCTCCGAAATCGCGGAGAACGGGATCGAATCCAACGGGATCAGGATCACGCCGAAGATACTGCACAGCGTCCAGCTGGCTGTCGGAGCGTTGTATGCCACATTTTCAATGCTGCTGAAGCGGGCGGGCATCGGATCCGGTGAACTTGAGCGGATCTATGTGTCCGGCGGTTTCGGTTTCCACCTTTCCTTAAGAGATATGGTCACAGTCGGGCTGCTCCCCGAACAGGTGATCCAAAAGGTCAAGGTGTCCGGAAATACATCACTTCTGGCGGCTGAAAAGCTTGCGGCGGAAGGAGAGTCCGGGGAAAAGGATTACAGGGAATTCCGGAAAAGGATCGTTACGCATCAGTTTGCCGGAGACCCGGAATATGAGGGGGCATTTTATTCGTCAATGATCCTTCAGCAAAGATAAGAAAGAAAACTCGGGAACAGATTATGAAAATGATGAACCTCGTCAGCGGAAGCAGCGGAAACAGTACCCTGGTCGGGACCGGACAGGTGACAGTCCTCTGCGATGTTGGCGTCAGTATGAAGAAAATAGAAGAATGCTTATCCACGGCAGACCATACCGGAAGGGATATCGATGCCGTATTCATTTCCCATGAACATATCGACCATATCAAGGGCCTCGGGGTAATGGCACGGAAATATCACATGCCCATCTATGCAACGGACGGGACGATCGAAGCCATCCTTACGAATAAAGCCGTGGGGAAGATCGACAGGGAGCTTTTCCGCCCGTTTCGTCCGGGCGATATCATCAAAATGAAGGATATGGAGATCGAGACCCATGCCGTACTGCATGATGCGGCAGAACCGGTGTGCTTCTCCTTTACGGACGGTGAAAAGAAAGCCTGTATAGCCACGGACCTGGGACGGGCCACAGAGGATCTGATCCGGGGACTGCAGGGCTGCGACGTGATGCTGGTGGAAGCAAATCATGATGTAAGGATGCTGGAGGTCGGCCCCTATCCCTATCCTTTAAAGCAGAGGATCCTGGGAGATTACGGACACCTGTCCAATGAAGCGGGAGGCGCTTTGATCCGGGAATTACTGAATGAACATGTACGGGAGATCCGGCTGGGTCATCTGTCAAAGGAGAATAATTTCCCGGAGCTTGCTCTGGAAACCGTACTGCAGGAGCTCCTCGGCAATCCTTATGCACCGGATCCGAGAGAACTTAACGTACAGGTTGCGGCCAGGGACTGTGCCGATCCCATGATCGAATTTTGACAGACTGTGCCAAACCAGTGACCGGGTTCTGACGGGACTGCAGCCTGCGGGTTTAAAAAATATTTTATAAAATATCATCCACGTGCAACATTTTAACGGTATCATCTGTATATAAAACAGAAGGGAATTTATCAGTTCGATCCTGTTTTGGAAAGCTGCGGATGCTTCCGTTAAGACTTAAGGAGTTTTCAATGGAACTGACATTAAACCGGATTCCGGAAAGAAAAAGAATACGGACAGCGATCTCACGGATCGTAAGGGGCGTATGCCACGCGGTATCAGCCCTGATGCCTGTCAGATATGCGGCATCATCATTACCCTTCCGGAGAAGCGCCGATACACCTGCAGAGCAGAGCGTCAGAGCAAAACGGTTTCTTAAGATCCACGGAAATGCGATCCTCCGGCTGGCATATTCGTATCTGCATAATATGGCAGATGCGGAGGATGTACTGCAGGATACCGTGATCCGTGTACTGGAGGCAAATCCGGAATTCGAAAGTGAGGAGCATGAAAAGGCATACCTCCTTCGGTGCGCCGCAAATGTGGCAAAAAACAAGATCGAATACAATAAATACCGGGAAACAGACGAGTTAAATGAAGAACTGGTGGCAGAACAAAGAGAGGATCTTGCCTTCGTCTGGGAAGCGGTAAAACAGCTTCCGGAAAATGCAAGAGAGGTCGTACACCTTTATTATGTGGAAGGTTACCGGACAGCGGAGATCGCTGAGCTTCTCGGCCGGAAGGAATCTACCGTCCGATCCGATCTGAAACGCGCCAGAGCCCGTCTGAAAGAAATCTTAAAGGAGGAGTACGACTTTGGCAAAATATAAAGAAGCAATGAACCGGGTCAAGGTTTCAAAAGAAATGCAAAGCCGTGTTCTTCAGAACGTGGAGCAGCATTTCGGGAAAAAGAGAAGAAAAAAGAAGCTGATGATGTGGATCCCCACCATCGGGGTTGTCGCAGCGGCAATCCTCCTGGTTATCCTGCTGAAATCCGGTAAGACCGGACGGGAGCTTTCATCCACGGAGAACAGCACCGGGACAAATGTTACCACGGAGGATCCGGGAGATCTGGCAGCGGGCGCATATTCGGTAAATGAACATAAAACCGTGCAGGAGCTCTCCGATGCGGTGGGATTTAAGGTAAAGGAACTGACTTCATTTTCCCAAAGCATGAAGGGGACCGCGATCCAGGACATCAGCGGTAAGATCGCGGAGATCAATTACAGCGGAAACCTGGGAACCATCTGTTACCGGATGACAAAGGGAACGGCAGATAATTCCGGAATCTACGATGTCTATAATACGACAAAGACGGTCAAGGTAAAGGGCTGTAATGTGACCCTGAACGGTGACACAGGGAAGTTTACCCTGATCACATGGACAGACGGAACCTATGCATATTCCCTGTACTGTATCCCCGGAATAACGGAAGAAACAGCACTGAAGCTGGCGGAAGACACGCTGCAATGAGGTAGAACCGGTACAGGAATGATAAGGAAATGATAAAGAAAAGATAAAGAAATGATACCGGCAGAAAGCTGATCAGAAAAATAAAAAAATTTTTTTTAAAAATATTGCAACATTTTCCGAAGTACATCTGTATATCAGATAGAAGGCCAAAGAACAAGGTCGAAAAATCTAAGAAAAGAGAGGTACGAAGATATGAGAAAGAAGATTACAACAGTTATTCTGGCAGCAGCAATGGCAATGATGCTTGTAGGATGCGGTGGACAAGATAAGAATACGGCAGCCGCAAAGGAGGAAGAAAATATGTATTCCGAAATCGTAAAAGAAGAGAGTCATAACGAGAATGCAACCATACAGGAAGTATCAGAGGAGGATGCACCCATGGACGGAGCATGGGAGAAAGCCGAATCACCGGTGATCACCGACAAGATCAAGGGACTTGTTGAAAAAGCAAATTCAGTTCTTGCAGGAGCACAGTATGAGGCAGTTGCACTGATCGGAACCCAGGTTGTAGCAGGAAAGAATTATCGCCTGCTCTGCAAAGTGACCGCAACCGTTCCGGATGCAAAATCCTACTACGCACTGATCACTCTGTGGGAAGATCCACAGGGAAATGTAAGTATTACCGATACGGTTGAAACAGAGATCGAAGCACCGTCGAAGCTTCTTCCGGGCGGGATTGCAGAAACAAAGAGCCCTGAGATGACAACGGAAGCAACCGATGCTTTTAATAAGGCAACCGAGACCATTACGGGCGAGAGCTATCGTCCGGTGGCACTGATCGGAACCCAGGTTGTAGCAGGAACCAATTATTATATCTTCTGTGAGACCAAAGCATCCACCCAGGGTCAGGAGACCGGATATGCCATCGTAACCGTATATGCAGGCGTAGACGGCACACGTTCCGTGATCAATGTGGACAGTTTCAAATAAAACCGGCACCGGATATAAAACGGACATAGTTGCATGATGCATATTGAAACAAGTAGCGGAAATCGTTATAATAGAGTAATGATTTCCGCTACTTTATTATGCATAAGGAAGATCAAAAAGAATGAAGATAAAAGAAAAATTACAATTGATCATATTTATCATTGTTTGTATTCTGATGAACTATCTGGGAAAGGTTTTCTCGGTTCATTTTCAATTGCCTGTCTGGCTGGATTCCTTCGGAACAGCCCTGACCGCGTACGGGCTCGGACCTGTCTGCGGTGCAGTGGTCGGTTTTGCCGGAAATATCATCTACGGAATCATTTACGAAACCTCCTATGCCTATGCACTGACCAGTATCATGATCGGTCTTGTGATCGGCTTTGCCGCGAAAAAGAACCGGTTTGACACGTTGTTCGGTACCATGACCGTCAGTGTGCTGGTTACACTTGCTGCAGTCGCGGTTTCGGTTCCCCTCAATTTTATCTTTTACTCCGGAAAAATCGGAAATATCTGGGGAGACGGAGTATTAAAATACCTTGAAGAACACGGAGTGCCCAAGGTGGTCTGCGGAATTACCGGGCAGTTCTACGTTGACTTTCTGGATAAGGTGATCACATTACTGCTTCTCTATGTGATCATT
>CADBOV010000287.1 GCA_902796385.1 uncultured Lachnospiraceae bacterium | reverse complement strand
TTTACTATGCATTCGGAAATCATGAGAAACGGATGATTGAGCATTCCGACGGTGACGGATATCACTGGGATGTTTACGAAAGGGAACTGGACCCGCGGGTACATTGCCTTGTGAATGAAAGCACGGAATTCGGGCTTCCGGGAGGGAAGGTCCGGATCGCCGGGCTGGATATGGCACATCCGTATTTCCGGCGGAAGGGCGATGCTCTTACGAAGGAAGCTGTGGAAGGATATCTGGGAAAAGCAAAGAAGGATCTTCCGCTGATCCTTCTGGCGCATGATCCCAGCTGGGGAAAAGTCTATGAGGCGTGGGGTGCGGATCTCACACTGGCGGGACATTATCATGGGGGTGTGATAAGACTTCCGCTGATCGGTGGATTTATTTCACCTAAATTTGCACTTTTTCCGCATTACGATTATGGGTATTATAAAGACGGGGATGGCAAAATGCTTGTTACGAATGGATTGGGACAACACACAATTCCGGTCCGGTTCTGTAACATACCGGAAATGGTTTTAGTTTTGTTTGAGTAAGGATGGATGATTATGGGAGCTGATGAAGAGAAGAAGCAGGGTAATGATGTTGTGGACATCGTAATTGACGATGAAAGCAGCGAGAAAGCTTCTGAGGATGCGTTGAAGGCTGAGACCAAACCCGAAGACACGGTAAAGACTGAGGCAAAGAAAGAGGACGAGGCAAAGGCTGAGACCAAAGAAGAGGACGAGGCAAAGGCTGAGACCAAAGAAGAGGACGAGGCAAAGACTGGAACCAAAGCAGAGGATGAGGTAAAGGCTGAGACCAATGCAGAGGATGAGGCAAAGACTGAGACCAAGGCGGAGGATGAGGTAAAGGCTGAAACCAATGCAGAGGGCGAGGTAAAGGCTGAAACCAAGACGGAGAGCGAGGCAAAGGCTGAGACCAAAGCGGAGGATGAAAAGAAGGCGGACGGAGTCTATGTGGATGAGAAGGCTTTTAAGAGCCACATCCGCAGACATAAATTCCTGAAAGCCATGGTGATCACCCTGAGCAGTCTTGTGCTGATCGGATATCTTTCCATGTCCATTTTCAGTATGCTTTATTTCCAGCCGAATACCGTGATCAACGGTATGGATTGCTCCTACCGGACTGTTGATTCCGTCCGGAAGGAATTTGACCAGAAAAAAGCAGATTACAAGTTAAAGATCAGACTTCGTGACGGAGAGGTGGTTGTGAATCCCTCGGATATCGGTCTGGTGATCACAACGAAGAAGGATCTGGAGACCATAAAGGATAACCAGAATCCGTTCTTATGGTTTATTGCGATCTTCAAGGCACCGGAAGAAGCTGCATACGAAGTAAGCTATGATGAAGCAAAAATGAATGCATATCTGGATTCCCTGGATTATTTCAAGACAGAGAAGATGAAGGCTCCCGAGAATCCGTCGGTTGTTCTGGAAGACGGAAAACCCGTTATCAAAGCGGGAGATCCCGGAACCACCATTGACCGTGAGATATTCATCAAGGCATTATCAAAGAAACTCTATGAAATGGATACGGATCTGAATCTGGAATACGAAGGCTGCTATGTAAAGGCAAAGTATGATGTGGATTCACCGAAGATCGTTGACTTCCTGGAGCAGGTTGAAAAATACACATCCTTAAAGATCACTTATATTTATGACAAGGTAAAGTTTACGCTGACTCCGGAAGAACTCTACGGCATGCTGGATCTGAATCAGGAGAATTATACCTGTGAGATCTCCCGTTCCAAGGTACATAACTTCATGGGTGATTTCGCATGGGAACATGATACATTTGAACGGCAGAGAAAATTCCGCACACATGACGGAAAAACGGTGAAGCTGTACAGCGACAAACTCGGCTGGCAGATGGATAAGGATAAGGAAGAGGCAAGTCTTTATGAGGCGCTTCTGCACCAGCGCGGTTTCGAGCGGGAGCCGGAGTTCCTGCATAGAGGAAATGTTTATTCCGCGGACAATGCGGACATCGGTGACAGCTATGTCGAGCTGGATCTGACACATCAGAAGGTTTACTTCTACATGGAAGGCAAGCTGATCCTTCAGGATGATGTGATCTCCGGAAATCCGAACCGCGGGTCCAATACACCGGGCGGACTTTATGAGATTTACGGAATGCGTCAGAATGTGGTCCTGACCGGACCGGGCTATGCATCCCACGTGGATTACTGGATGCCGTTCAACGGTGAGATCGGTCTTCATGATGCATACTGGCAGTCCTCCTTCGGCGGAGACCTGTACCTTACAAGAGGTTCCCACGGTTGTGTTAATCTGCCGGATAACACGGCAAAAACGATCTATGAAATGGGCTACAGAGGACTTCCGGTAGTTGCTTACTGGAGAACACCGGAATATATGGATGGAAATTAAACAATGGATAAAGTGACGCTATATACGGACGGAGCGGCAAGGGCAAATCCGGATGGCCCCGGAGGTTACGGTGCTGTTTTATCCGCAAAGGATTCCAAAGGAGTCCTTCATGAAAGAGAATATTCACAGGGGTACGAACGTACTACGAATAACCGGATGGAGCTGATGGCCGTGATCGTCGGTCTGGAGGCTCTGATCCGTCCCTGTGAGGTCACGGTCTGGTCGGATTCCCAGTATGTGGTAAAGGCATTTAATGAACACTGGATCGATAAATGGCAGCAGAACAACTGGAAACGCGGAAAGGATCCGGTGAAAAATGTGGATCTCTGGAAACGTCTTCTTTTGGCCATGGAAAACCATAAGGTTACCTTTTGCTGGGTGAAAGGGCATGACGGAAATGCCGGAAACGAACGTTGCGACAAGCTGGCAACCGCTGCCGCTGACAACGGACCGTGGATAAAGGATGAGGTTTACATCGAGTCGATTAGTTAAAATAAAGGTTAAGCTATATGAAAAGAAAAGAGTTTCGTTCACTTATTGAAAACCGGATCTTGTGTCTGGACGGAGCAACCGGAACGAATTTAATGGCGGCGGGTATGCCTCTGGGGGTATGTCCCGAACAGTGGATCCTGGAGCATCCGGAGACACTGATCCAGCTACAGATGGAATTTTTGCAGGCGGGTACAAATATCGTGTACGCGCCTACATTTACGTGTAACAGGATAAAACTGAAGGAATATCATCTGGAGGATAAAACCGCGGAAATGAACCGCAGGCTGGTAGAACTGTCCAAAGAAGCGGTAAAACGCTGCAATTTCCGCGGATATGTGGCCGGTGATATGACCATGACCGGACGCCAGCTGTTCCCCATCGGGGATCTTCAGTTTGAAGAGCTGGTAGAGGTTTATAAGGAACAGGCCTCCGCGCTTCTGGAGGCGGGCGTTGATCTGATCGTTGTTGAGACCATGATGAGTCTTCAGGAATCCCGTGCTGCGCTGATCGCCATCCGGGAACTCAGTGATGAGATCCCCGTCATCGTGAGTCTGACCTTCCGTGAAGACGGAAAGACCCTGTTCGGATCCACGCCGGAGGTTACCGTGGTGGTGCTGCAGGGACTTGGGGCAGATGCCGTGGGACTGAACTGTTCCACCGGTCCGGAAGAGATGACGGAGCTTCTCCGTGCCATGAAGAAATATGCGACGGTTCCCGTATTCGCAAAGCCGAATGCCGGAATGCCGGAGCTGGAAAACGGTAAATCCGTATACAAAATGAAACCTTCTTATTTTGCGGACTGCATTTATGATCTTGTGGATGCAGGCGCAAATATGGTGGGCGGATGCTGCGGCAGTTCGCCGGAGCACATCCGTGCAATGAAGAAAAAGATCCGCCATGCGGAACCGGTTCCTCCCCTTGAGAAGAGTCTCCGGGTACTGACTTCGGAGCGCTCCCTGCAGGAGATCAACCTGGACGGACAGTTCCTTGTGGTGGGTGAACGGATCAACCCCACGGGAAAGAAAAAACTGCAGGCATCCCTCCGGGAAGGCAGTCTGGATCTGGTCAGCGAGATGGCCGTTTCCCAGGAAGAAAACCATGCCCATGTGCTTGATATCAATATGGGACTGAACGGAATCGATGAAAAGGAGATGATGCTCCGTTCCATCAACGAGGTAACCCAGCTGGTGTCCCTGCCGCTTTGTATTGATTCCAGTCATGTGGATATCATCGAGGCAGCGCTCAGGATCTATCCGGGACGTGCCCTGATCAATTCCGTTTCCCTGGAAAGCGCCAAGACAAGGCCGCTTTTCCGGATCGCAAAGAAATACGGCGCCGTGTGCATCCTTCTTCCCGTATCGGATGAGGGACTTCCGGCAACCATGGAGGAACGCCGCGCAAATGTGGATCAGCTGGTAAAGATCGCCCTGGAGGAAGGTCTTACCATGGAGGATCTCTGTGTGGACGGCCTGGTTTCCACGGTGGGAGCAGATCCCCTGGCAGCAAGGAATACACTGGACACCATCCGTTACAGCCATGATGTCCTGGGCCTTCCGACCATCTGCGGCCTTTCCAATATTTCCTTCGGATTACCGGAACGGATCAATGTCAATTCCGCATTTCTGACACTGGCGATCCAGAACGGTCTTACCATGGCGATCGCAAATCCCGGACAGGAGCAGCTGATGAATGCGGCTTATGCAGCCGATCTGCTTCTGGCAAAAACCGGTGCGGATAAAACCTATGTGGAATACGTACGTCCCATTACGGGAAGTGCGGCAGGAGCAGCCACACAGTCCGGAGCAGCCGGACAAGGTACTCCGGCAAAGGGAGGCGCATCAAACGAGCCGTCCCTGGGACCGGTTTACGACTGTGTCATAAACGGGAGTAAAGGCCGGATCGTGGAAGAAGTGAAAAAACAGTTGGAGCAGGGAAGAGAGCCAAAGCAGATCATTGATGAGGACCTGATCCCCGCCATTACCCGGGTGGGAGAGCTGTTTGAGGAGAAGCGATTCTTCCTGCC
>CADBOV010000286.1 GCA_902796385.1 uncultured Lachnospiraceae bacterium | reverse complement strand
TATTCTCTCCCATGCCGATCACATCCATGCCGGATTCCCGAAGCCGGCTGGCAAGCCGGGTAAAATCCCCGTCACTGGATACGATGCAGAATCCGTCCACACTCTCGGTGTAAAGGATGTCCATCGCATCTATGATGAGGGTTGAATCCGTTGCATTCTTTCCGACGGTATTCCGGAACTGCTGAATGGGCGTGATGGAATTCTCCATCAGCTCCTTCTTCCACTTTCCCGACTGGCTCGACGTCCAGTCGCCGTAGATTCTCTTATACGTGACTACACCGTATTTGGTCATCTCATCCAGGATGCTTCTGATATACTTGGATGAAATATTATCCGAATCGATGAGCACGGCATATCTTTTATCTTCCACTTAGTCATCCCTTTCCATTTTGCTCACGGCCTTCTGAAAGCCGCCGCAGGCACAGTCTCTTCCGCCCTTCATCAGCTGAAGCTTTCCTTTCAGGATCTCCATATGCACCCGGCGTACGTCTCCGCCGTACTCACCGTCCACATGGAGTACCACCGGCCGGTCCATTTCAATGTCGATGGCGCCGCTGTCCTTAAGGGTAAAGCCCTTCAGTTTTTTATGTTTTCCCGCTACAAGCACCGGGAGTTCGAAAAATGTTTTCCATTTTGCGATCCCGTCCGCCACACAGGTGGAAAGCCTGCCGTCCACAGGGCTGGCATCCGGTGACATGGGAACTCCGCCGCCTTCCCAGGGCGTATTCATTCCCGCCAGGAAAATGAGCCGCTTCATATGAAGTACATTTTCCATATCTCCGTCAAAGATCACGCGGCCGCCTGCTGTTTTCATCGTGATGAGCGATTCAACGGTCAGAAGAAGATAGGTCAGTTTTCCGACACCGAGACCGTTCAGTAATTTCTTCTGTTTGGATTTCAGCGCCTTCTTGCACACCTCGGCATCCAGTCCGATCCCCGCACTGATCCCGAAGATCCTCGGAGCGTTGCTGTCTCCTGCCACCCAGCCAAGATCCGTCCGTTCCGCAAGCTCACAGTTCAGGATCTGGAACAATGCCGGAACCGTCTTCTTCGGAAGTCCGTGCCCCCGGACAAAATCATTTCCGGAACCGGTGGGAATCACTCCCAGCCACACATGTTCAAAATCCGTGATGCCGTTCAGAACCTCATTGATGGTTCCGTCACCACCCACGACCACGATACAGATCGGTCCTTCTTTTTTGCCGTATTTCTTAATAATGGACGTGGCGAGTTTTGTCGCATGCCCCGGATACTCAGTCCTCCAGGCATGGTACGGGATCATCTCAGCATCCAGAATCCCCTTTACATTTTTCCAGGTTTTCTTCCCCCGGCCGCTTCCGCCGCCGTAATTCACGATGAAATAATACATGCACGCCCCCCTTTACAATCCTTCTCACATATGGAACAGTTTTTTACTCTGATATTTCGGCTCGCAGGTAAGATTCACTCCGAGCTTTCTGAAAACATTTACATCTACCTGGGACAGGATAACGGAACTGTGAACCTCCAACCCCTTAAGCTTCGGCAGTTCCGCATATGCAGCCGCTGCAGTCTTGTCGGATACCGCAGCGATGGAAAGCGCGATCAGGATCTCGTCGATATGAAGCAGCGGATTATGGTTCTGCAGGTACTTCACCTTCAGCTCCATAATAGGCTCGATAACCTGCGGTGAGATCAGCTTGGCGGAATCATCGATTCCAGCCAGTGTCTTCAGCGCGTTCAGGATCAGGGCCGAAGATGCTCCAAGCAGTGTGGATGTCTTGCCCGTGATAATGGTTCCGTCCGGAAGCTCCATAGCCGCTGCAGGTCCTCCGGTCTCTTCTGCACGGATATTTGCCGCTGCCACCACCGGACGATCTGCCGGGGACAGCTTTGCCTTCTTCATCAGGAGCTCCAGCTTCTGGATGATGGAATCACTCGCATCCCCCTTCCGGCGGTCACAGAGTGCCTGATAATACCGGCGGATGATCTCCTGATTAGCTGCTGCCTGGGTAGCCTCATCATCGGTAATGCAGTAGCCTGCCATATTTACGCCCATGTCGGTGGGTGACTGGTAGGGACTGGTTCCCGAGATCTTCTCAAACATTGCCTTCAGTACCGGGAATACCTCTACGTCACGGTTGTAGTTTACCACCGTCTCACCGTATGCATCCCAGTGGAAGGGATCGATCATATTTACATCATTCAGATCCGCGGTAGCTGCTTCATAAGCCAGGTTTACCGGATGATTGAGTGCGATGTTCCAGATCGGAAATGTCTCGAACTTCGCATATCCTGCCTTCACACCCCGTTTCTGCTCATGATAGAGCTGGGACAGACAGGTAGCCATCTTTCCGCTGCCCGGTCCGGGTGCGGTAACCACAACCAGCGGGCGTGTGGTCTCGATGTAATCGTTCTTTCCGAAGCCTTCATCGCTGACAATGAGCGGAATATCCGAGGGATAACCCGGGATCGGATAATGCCGGTATACCTTCAGGCCAAGGGCTTTCAGCTTCTTCTCATAGGCAATGGCCGAGGGCTGTTCCTTAAACTGTGTCAGGACCACGCTTCCGACAAAAAGTCCGTTATTTGTAAATGCATCGATCAGACGGAGCAGATCCATATCATAAGTGATACCGATATCTCCGCGTACCTTATTCTTCTCGATGTCCCCTGCCTTGATGGCGATCACGATCTCTGTCTGATCCTTCAGCTGCTTCAGCATCGTGATCTTGGAGTCCGGAAGGAATCCCGGAAGTACACGGGATGCATGATAATCATCAAACAGCTTTCCGCCAAACTCCAGATACAGCTTTCCGCCGAATTCTCCGATCCTCTCACGGATATGCTTTGACTGCATATCCAGATATTTGTCATTGTCAAAACCAATCTTTGTCATCTCTTAAAAATCTCCTGTTCTAAACCTGCTTCGTTTCATCTTCACCTGTTTCCCGGATTCCATGACGCTTTCGCTCCTCCTCCAGGATTTTGGCCATAACATTTTTCTCCTGTGCTTCCATCAGATCCATACTTGCTTCCCCTGCAGAGGACTCGTCTGCAAAGCCGGCGAAGATCTCCGATTTTCCTTTCAGGATCGAAAGCACATGTTCATCCACGGTGTTTTCCGCCAACAGCCGGAAAACCTCCACGGATCTTGCCTGTCCCATCCGGTAGACTCTGGAAATCGCCTGGGTTTCAATGGACGGTTTCCATTGGGGTTCACAGATTACCACCACGCTGGCGGCCTGTATATTCAGTCCCACACCGCCTGCCACGATCTGACAAAGGAGCACGCTCCCGTCAGGACCCGCCGCAAACTGATCCACCAGATCCTGTCTTTTTTCCGCGGGGATCCCCCCGCTGATCGGACCGAAGATACGGTCCTTTAAAAGCTCCTGCACCACTCTGATGGTATCCAGGAAGTAGGAAAAGACGATCACTTTACGTCCTTCCTCTTTTGCCTGATCCACGATCTCAAGCAGCCGTTTCGCCTTCGACGAATCCTCCGTCGAACCTGCATTCCAGGATACGCGGCGCACTGCGGCAAAATTTCCTTCGGCCAGGGAAGCCCGGTAGACTGCCTGTTCCTTTTCACCCAGACGACACCATTCTTCCTTTTCCACCTTTTCGGGCAGTTCCTTCAGTACATCCTCTCTGGTTCTCCTGAGATAAACCGGCGCGATCTTCTCACGGAATTCCGGAGCCATGGTAAGTTCCTTCATCCCCCGGATCTCTTCCGCCTTCTCCACATTCAGCATGCGGATCAGGAAGATCATTTCATCCACCCGGTTTTCCAGCGGGGTTCCCGTCATGAAAAGAACGCGGTCCGCGACAGAAGCAAACCGGATGAGTCCCTTGGTCCGCTCCGCCTCCGGATTTTTCACATAATGTGCCTCATCCACCACCAGGAAATCCAGCAGCATTCCATCCGGAACCGAAAGCTTTGTCACGGTTTCAAATGTAGTCACCGCGATCCCGCCTCCCGTAAGCCAGGCCCTGAACTCCTGATCCCTGTCATTCCCGTAGATCTCAAACGCCTTTAACTCCGTATGCTGTCCGATCTCGCGAAGCCAGTTGACAAGTACACTGACGGGGCAGACCACAAGGAAATGTGTCTTCTTCTCCGTGGTCAGGTGCGCCATTGCGGCCAGCGCCTGCATGGTCTTTCCGAGTCCCATTTCATCCCCCAGAAGCGTCCGTTTCTGGTGAAGGATATATTTGGTCCCGAATTCCTGGTAATTACGGAGTGTGGCTTTCATAAGGGATGTATCCAGCGGAGTCTCCCGGATCTCCTTCACGATCTCCTCGGGAAGTCCCTGACTGACGGGTCCGGAAGAACCCACCAGTTTTTCGAGCATGGAATAAACCGGTGCCGTATTCTGCAGGAAACGGTCCCAGCACACATCTCTTGTGAGACTCTTTTCCAGTTCCGCAAATTCCGTATACAACCGGAGGATCCTCTCCGGCGCGCCGGACTCCTTCCATTCCGAAAGGATCCGGAAAGCGGCTATGCTCTGCTGCTTCTCCGTTTCACTGCGTCCCGGCCAGGAAATGGGAGACGTCATCTTCTCCTCTTCCGCCAGAAGCCCGTCCATCTGTTCCGGCATATCCTTCGCCAGATCCGCCGCGGCAAGATACATCTGACCGGTATCCGAAAGGATCGTCACGTTCCGGACCAGTGCCAGCGTGTCTTCCGTCTTTTCCTCCACGCGGACCCTTGCAACCTCTCTGGCATTCCGGGCAATCTCCTGCACCCGGAGGATCACACGCTCCAGCGTGTTTTCACCGATCCCTGCCAGCCGGTCCAGTTCAGGGACGGAAAGCTCTGCCAGCTGCCGGAGATTTTCATATCCGGCATTCCGAAGCGTGGCCACGGGTATCCCCTGACCGTCCCGGTTCAGTTCGGAAACGGATGTTGTCTCCAGAATATGAAGCATCGCTTCCTGCTGAAGTTTGCGGTAGGTCGTACGGATCCGGGTAATGAGAACATTTTCAGCTCTCAGTATCGCCGAATTCTTATCCTGCGCATCCTTTGTTATGCGATACAGCTCCGCCGCTTCCACAGCAGAGGGTAAACCCCTTTCTTCCGACATCCCTGTCCCCCTTCTTTTCCATTTGGACATACACAGTTATTATATACTTTCTTCCCCTCGGAATCAAATGATTTCCCCACACATGGAACGAGAATTGTTATATTTCAAATGTTGCGATTCATGCCCTCAAGTAGTATAATATTCATACGTATAGGCTTACGCCGTTTTCTCGTGCCTTGTCGTATGACGGGGCTTTCTTTTTGGGGACGCCATACCGGTCCGGCCGGTACCCTCTTACGGGGTTCGACAGAACCGTTCAGTGGCATCAGAAATAAAATGGGGGAAGGTATGAAACTATGAATATGTTCAGACAATTAATCGACAAGCTGAAAAGTAATCCGAAGACGATTGTTTTTACCGAGGGTGTGGATCCCCGGATCCTGGAGGCTTCCTCCCGGCTTCTTGCCAGCAGCTTTCTTACTCCGATCCTGATCGGTAATCCGGATGCGATCTACGAAAGCGCTGAGGAAAGCGGCTTCAACATCCGCGGAGCAAACATCATCGATCCCAACGAGTTCGACGACTTCGACAAGATGGTCGACGAATTTCTGGAACTTCGCCGTGAGAAAGGAGCTACCGAAGAGGATGCAAGGCGCCTGCTCCGGCAGAACAATTATTTCGGTACCATGCTTGTAAAAATGGGCTACGCCGACTGCCTTCTGGGCGGTGCAACCTACTCCACTGCCGATACGGTACGGCCCGCTCTTCAGCTGATCAAGACAAAGCCGGGAAACAAGATCGTTTCCTCCTGCTTCATCCTGGTCCGCCCGGGAGCAACCGGAAAGAACGAAGTTCTTGCCATGGGTGACTGCAGTATCAACATCAAGCCGAATGAGGACCAGCTGGTTGAAATCGCGGAAGAAACCATTAAGTGTGCACAGATCTTCGGAATCGATCCGCAGGTTGCCTTCCTCAGTTATTCCACTGCAGGAAGCGGTTCCGGTGAGGACGTGGATAAGATGCGCAATGCAGCCAAGAAGACAAAGATCCGGAATCCCGAGATCCCCATCGACGGCGAGATGCAGTTCGATTCGGCGGTTTCTCCTTCCGTAGCAAGCAAGAAGTTCCCTACCTCCCAGGTGGCAGGACATGCAAATACATTCATTTTCCCGGACATCAACGCAGGAAATATCGGTTACCAGATTGCCCAGCGCATGGGTAACTTTGAAGCCTACGGTCCCATTCTTCTGGGACTGAATTCTCCGATCAACGATCTGTCCCGTGGATGTACCGCAACCGAAGTTTATTCCATGGCCATTATTACCGCATCCTTCGCATGATCCGGATCCGGTAAACAGAAAAAGACAGATTGACCGCATGGCACAATCTGTCTTTTTTAATCTTATTTTAATCTTTCAAAAAAGATACGTTCATCTTCCTTTGCTAGGATAGAAAAAACAAAAACAGTTCATTCGGGAAAACCATGCTCTGCTCCCGAACAGAATACGGAGACGAAAATGGACGAATTCGAAAAAGTTGAAAAATTAAAAAATCGCGCAAATGTTACCTATGAGGAAGCACGGGATGCACTGAACGCAAGCGGCGGTGATCTTCTGGATGCAATGGTATATCTGGAAAAGTCCGGTCGTGTCAAAGGCCCCGACAAGAGTACCTATTCCACAAATGTGGACGACAAGACCGATTACCAGAACGTTCCCAACGTTGTACAACAGCAGGCCACAAACAACAGTGATCCCTCCTTCGGTGATTCCCTCGGCATGCTGATCAAAACAGCCTTCCAGAAAAGTGTCACGAATTATCTGGTGGTTTTCCATCGGGATAAGGAGAAGTTCCGTGTTCCGGTCCTGCTTTTCATCATTGCACTTCTTTTCGGAAATATGGGACTCCTGATCGTCATAACCGTCTCCCTCTTCTTCGGTGTACGTTACCGTTTCGTAGGTCAGGACGACCTTTCAAAGGTAAATGACTTCATGGACCAGGCCGGGAACAAAGCCGTGAACTGGATGGATAATGCAAGAGCGCAAAAGAATAATGAAGATAACAGCACAAATATGAATGACCGGCAGGATCCGTGATCCCATGCCGATGAATGAAACAAACCAATCAAAAAAAAGAAAGGATCAGTCACATGGATGCAAACATTTTACTGGTAGAAGATGAAGAGAAACTGGCCCGCTTCGTGGAACTGGAGCTGAGTCACGAAGGCTATCAGGTCATGAAGAGCGGGAACGGGCGGGAAGCCCTGGAGATTGCCGAAAAGGGCGGCTTTGATCTTATCCTGCTGGACATCATGCTTCCGGGTCTGAACGGTCTGGAGGTTCTCCGCCGTCTCAGAACGGTTTCCGATGTTCCGGTCATACTTCTTACCGCCAGGGATGCCGTAATGGATAAGGTTTCCGGTCTGGATGCCGGCGCCTCCGATTACATTACCAAGCCCTTTGCGATTGAAGAACTCCTGGCAAGGATCCGTGTAGTTCTTCGAAATGAAAATAAAATGATCGCATCCGCTCCGGCACAGACCGAAGAAACTGCCTACGGAAAGCAGGCGGACGGTACATTTCGCTGGGGACTCCTTACACTGGACATGCCCAGGCGTGAGGTTCGCTATGACGGCAACCTGATCGAAATGACCAACCGCGAGTTCCTGATGCTGGAAACGCTTCTTACAAATATGGACATCGTTCTTCCGCGTGATACACTGCTGGAACAGGTCTGCGGATATGACTATCTCGGCGAGACAAACATCGTCGACGTATACATCCGTCACTTAAGATCCAAGATCGATGAAGCCTATAATGTTAAAATGATCCAGACCGTCCGGGGTGTGGGATACGTGATCAAATCCGAATCCTGACAGATACCGCCCCGAAGTACAGCACTGCAACACAACGACCCGGCATAAAAAAAGCACTGTAACACAACGGCCCGGCATAAAATAGCAACAGAAAGGAGGTTCCTATGTCAAATCCCGAAAACAAAACCGCGCAAAATGCAGTCCAGCCGGACATGCGAAAGATGACATCCATCACGCGGAAACTGCATTTCCAGTTATTCTGGAAGAAATTCGGAATCTATATGGGATTTAACTTTCTGATCGTTCTGCTTCTCGGGATCGGCTGGATCCTGGATCAGGAATTCCGGGCATTCGGGGAGTTCAGTTTTGAACATTCCCGTTCCCTCAGCATGAACGACGGATTTTGGAGCCTTCAGTATAACGCATACGATTCCACCGGAACGGAGCTGCACGCAAAAGCCAGCTACATGCTCTTCTTCATACTGGTTGTACTCGGTTCACTTCTGGTTCTGGAAATCCTCTTCATCGCAGCCAGCTGGTACAGCGAGTCAAAGAAGATCCAGAAAACGCTGAAGCCCCTTAATGACATAGCACTGCGTGCCGATGCCATCAGCCGTATGACATTTTCCGACGCCATCTATCAGACCGATGTCAGCCCGGATGAATCCTTCCGCCAGTTGGAGATCGCCATTCAGGAGCTGGATCCCAATCAGGAAAGCATGCCCTCCCTGGATAACCGGGAGCTGCAGGGAATCGAAGCAGCCATGAACAACCTGCTCCGCCGTGTACACGAAAGCTATCAGCAGCAGGCACGTTTCGTCAATGATGCATCCCATGAGCTGAGAACTCCGATCGCCGTGATCCAGGGATATGCAAATATGCTGGAGCGCTGGGGACGTCAGGACGAATCCGTATTAAATGAATCCATCACCGCCATCACACATGAAGCAAAGCATATGAACCAGCTGGTTGAGCAGCTGCTCTTCCTTGCCCGTGGTGATGCCGGTCGTACAAAACTGAAGGAAGAACCGATCAATCTGAATGACATGATCCAGGAGATCTATGAAGAATCCCTGATGATCGACGAAGCGCATCCGTATCACCTCAGGAAGCCTGAAGAACCCGTGATGATCATCGGTGATCCCATGCTCCTGAAGCAGTCGGTTCGTATTCTTCTGGACAATGCGGCAAAATATACCCACGAAGGAAATGAGATCGGTCTCTCCGTCGGACTGACGGAATCCGGAGCCCCGTTCCTTCAGGTTCAGGACAGCGGAATCGGTATGGCAGAAGCCGATGTTGCCCATATGTTTGAACGATTCTACCGATCAGATGAAGCCAGGGAATTCAAGGGCACCGGTCTCGGACTTGCCATTGCAAAATGGATCGTGGACCGTCACAGAGGACATTTCGAGATCCTTTCCAGAACCGAGCTGGGTACCAGGATCCGTGTGGTCCTCCCGGCAGACTGCATCTGCACCGAGGAAACACTGAAAGCGAAAAAGCCGGTGGATGCTTCTGAGATCGATGAATTCCTGAAGAAGTATGCAACCATTCCGACTCCCAAAAAGAAAGAAGAACCCTCTGTGGACGAGACGGAACCCTCCGGAAGTGAGGCGGAGTCCTCCGGAAGCATGACAGAACCTTCCGAAAGCGAGCCGGAAACCAAAGCAGTCACAAAATCAGGGAAGGAAACACAGAACACCCCGAAGTCACAGAAAGGCCAAAGACTCGGAAGCAACTGAATCATACATACAAGAAACTTGCGCCGCCAGGCGCACCATACAAGAAGAACCCGGGCAACCGCCCGGGCTCTTCTTGTTCATTCGTCATTATTTGTTGTTAATTATTCGTTGTTCATTATTCACTATTCGCTGTTCATTTTCATTCATCCCGCTGCTGTACCGAACCGTACTTTCCTGATCCGGCTGTTACAGGATCTCGATCAGCTCCTTCTTTTCACCCTCCGTCTCCTTCTGTACCGAAAGCTCCAATACACCATTTTCAAATGTTGCCGTGATTCCTTCCTTCTTGGTTCTCGGGCCTACATAGAAGTTTCTCTGAAGCTTACCGTAATGACGCTCCTTGCGGATATATTTTCCGTCATCATCTTTCTTTTCTGTCTCCTCATTATGCTCGGCAGCGATCTTCAGATAACCATCTTCAAGTTCCACCTTAACCTCTTCCTTCTTATATCCCGGAAGCTCCAGCTCCAGCTGATAATGGTCCTCATATTCCTTTACATCCGCCGTCATACGACCGATACTCTCCGGAACCTGCTTTTCCTTTTCCAGATTACAAGGGTATCCCATCAGCTCGTTCATCAGATCATCTACAACTGTTCCTTTAAAAATGTTCGGATAATACATACATCATCTCTCCTTTCTATCTGCAGCCATCTGACTGCCTGTCCCGTTTTCCGGGTTTTCTTTGTTTCTATGATTCAGTTATACCACTTTTGTTAGCACTCGTCAATGGCGAGTGCTAACAAATATTGTGAAGAATCTGTGAACTCATTCGTTTTCAGAAATCAATTGACGTTTCCGGTAAAAGGTTGTACTCTATGAATATAGTCCATCCGGATCGCACGGATGCAAGAAACAAAAAGGGAGGTATTGCTGATGCGTAAAAAAGTTGCATTGATCGGGATTCTGCTCGTCTTCGGTATGTCTGCTCTTCTCACCGGATGCGGTTCAGAAAAAAGTATTCCGGAATCTCAGGCAGACCTGGCAAAGAACATGATTGATAAGGCAAACGACGCGGTCGATAAAGCAAATCAGACAAATCCGGATGATCTGCTGAATTCGATCCCCTAAGTAAATATAAAAAACAGGCACGATAAAACGCCTTTTCGACTACAGCGCGAAAAGGCGTTTTGTATTTTCCGCCGCACAGCGGATCAGTTCTTCTTCCGGGAGCTTCATATATCCTGCAAGACATCTTGCCACATAGATAATGTTCTCCGGTACATTTGTACGGCCCAGTCCCGGCACGTTCCGGGGCGTAAGATACGGTGCATCCGTTTCCAGAAGGATCCTGTCCTTCGGGATCACGGGAACGGCATCCCTTAATTCTGCTGCCCTGCGGTCATCCGCGATCCAGCCGGTCACGCCGATGGAGAATCCCATCTCAAGGTATGTCTCCACTGTCTTTCTGTCTCCCGTATAGCAGTGCACCACGGACCGTTCCGCCACCTTCGGAGCCCTCCGGAAGATGGCCGCGAAATCCTCCGCCGCGTCTCTTTCATGTAAAAACATCGGAGCATTTTTCTCTTCTGCAAGGGCGATAAAACGTTCCAGCGTTTTCACCTGATTTTCCTTCGTACTGAACATCCGGTTGTAATCCAGCCCGCATTCTCCTATGGCGACAACCCGGGGGTTCGTTTCGTAAATCTCTCCCGCTTCCCGGACGATCTCTTCCGTACAGTCATCCGCGTTATGCGGATGCATTCCCGCTGTTCCGTAAACGATCCGTTCCGGATGCTCCTGAAGATACCGGTGGATGTTTCTGTTTTCTTTCGGGTCGGAGCCTGTCAGTATACAGGCCACCCCCTGCTCTGCCGCACGTTCCAGCACCTTATCCGGGTGTTTGAACTGTGCGCAGAACAGATTCAGTCCGATATCGTAATACCGGATTTCCTCTTTTATTTCCATTGTTTCATTCTTCCTTTCAAAATCTGTTTTATGATCCGGCTGCCCGGCATACAAGTACATATAAGCACATAAAAGCACGCATAAGCACGTATGCGCGGGCATAACGCCCGCGCACACTGTATCTTACAGGAACTCTCCTTCAACCTGAAGCCACTGAACCGTCATCTCTGCCGGATCCAGCTTTCCTTCCTTGATCTCAAGGAACATATCAGCCAGTTCTTCATCTGTCATGGTACGGATATGATCTCCTCTGGTGATGATCACCGGACGGTCATTCTTTGCATCGTCCGCCAGACCTTCCAGTTCACTTTCCGTAACATCATAAAGCTCCATCAGTACGTATCTCATCTCCATGAGACGTCCGTACATATTTTCCAGTGTGATAAATGCATTCGGATCCGCCAGGCTTTCCAGATAGTTGTGGTACATTACCCTGTAACGGATTTTATATAAATTCAATGCCTGTTCAAAAGTCATATTCTCAGCCATGTTCTTCTCCTTTCGGTCCCCCGTTTTCGACATTCTCATTCTATCATATGAAAATCCGGACGTCCACGGTTTTCTTAGTCCATATGTCCGTCACGGTACATGGAGAAACGATCCATGGGATACTGTTCCAGATTCTCCAGAACCTTTCTCTCACCTGCCTGCTTCAGCAGATCCTCACGGGCACGTACGATCTCATTTTCCGCCTTATGCTTCGAAGGTCCGCCCACACATCCGCCGGGACAGAACATACCCTCTACAAAGTCCTCCGGAAGTTTTCCGAACTTAAGCAGCGTGACTGCCTGGATGCATTCCTTCGGGCCGGCACATTTTCTCAGTTTGATGGCGGAGGTATCGATTCCCCTCTCCTGCATGCATTCCAGAACGGCATTTGCCACACCGCCGCTGGTGGCGAAGCGTTTTCCGAAAATGCTGGCCTCCTGATAGGATTCCTCCACAGGAGCAAGCTCCACATCCCTGGAACGAAGGAGCGCGCGAAACTCTCCATAGGTCATGACGAAATCCGCGTTGTCCGGAACGGACTTATCCCTTGACTCGGCTTTCTTTGCAACACACGGTCCTATGAAAACCGTGACACAGCCCGGATACATGGCTTTCAGATATCTGGACACGGCACACATGGGAGAAATGATCTCCGACTTATTCTTCTCGAACTGCTCCGGGAAGCTTTTCTTTAAAAGCCCGATAAATGCGGGGCAGCAGGAGGTGGTCATCTTCCGTCCTTCCTTAAGCGCCTCTGCCCATTCCTGCGACTCGTATGCCGCTGTCATGTCCGCACCCAGTCCTACCTCGACCATGTCCGAAAAACCGATCTTCTTCAGCGCAGCCCGGACGGATGCCATGGAAATGTCCGCACCAAACTGTCCTTCCGTGGCCGGCGCACACATGGCGATCACTTTCTTCCCTGCCAGGATCTCTTTGATTATGTCAACCAAATATGATTTTGCGGAAATGGCTCCGAAGGGACATGCATGTACACAATGACCGCATTGGATACATTTCTTTTCGTCAATCATGCAGATTCCGTTCTCATCATAGGTAATGGCACCTGTGGGGCAAACCTTCTTGCAGGGCCGCTCCAGATGCGCAATGGCGGAATACGGACAGGCATCCGCACATTTTCCGCACTCTTTACATTTCGCCGGATCGATATGTGACCTGTGATGACCGATGGAGATCGCTCCGAACTGCCAGGAGCTCTGGCATGCCTTTCCCACACAGAGACGGCAGTTGTCCGTTACCGTATAGGATGAGATCGGACACTCCTCACATGCCGGCCGGATCACCTGGATCACATTTTCCGACTGATACTCCGGAATCGCCGTAGGACAAAGTCCCTCCGCCAGTCGGATCCTCTGCCGGACGATCTCCCGTTCTTTATCGATACAGCACCGATACTGCGCGATCGGACCGGGGATGATCTTATAAACCAGCGCATCCTTTTCTTCCTCGGTCAGCCGGCCTTCCCATGCCAGCCTTGCAACCTCTTCCAGTATCCTGTGTTTCAGGGATACGATCCCCTGATCATTCGTTACCATTTTTCTGTCCTTTCACGCCGTCGCACGATTTACTTACAGACGATCTGTCTCCATCCGCTGAAATGTGCTCCCTCATGGTCTGTCAGAAGCAGCGTCTTCCCACGGGTCTCTTCCTCGATATACCGGATCGCGGCTTCCATAGCCTTTTCATCCAGTCCGGTGAAGGGCTCATCCAAAAGGAGGATATTCTTCGCCGCCACAACCGCCCTTACCAGGGCAGTTCTTCTTTTCTCTCCGCCGGACAGTTCGGCAACCGGTTTTCGCAACAGCTGCTCCGGAAGAAGTTTCCGCAAATGTGCCCGGATCCGTTCTTCATCCCTTGCCTCGTTCTTCGGGAGAACAACCTGTATATTCCGCACCGGCGTAAGCTCCGGCAGGAGCCGGTTTTCCTGAAACATCATGGAAACCGCCCCGTCCCGAAGTACATCCTTCGATGAAAGTCTTACTTCCGGCGAATCATTCTTATAATAAAACAGTTCTCCGCCGGTTGGCAGCAGCAGTCCGGACAAAAGGAAAAGCAGTGTGGTTTTCCCGCTGCCCGAAGGTCCGGTCACCAGGACATGCTCCCCCTCACGGAGTTCGAACGACATTTCCCTTAGCATCACGGTGCTGTCAGCCGGGGCATTTTTATAGATCTTCTCTGCACGAATGTTCATCTGCCTCACCCCTTTCTCTTCTGCCCGGAAATCCTCCGGATCAGGATAAGAAGTGCCTTCTCCGTCAGAAAGGAGCAAAGGATCACAACCGCAGTCCATGCAAAAAGATCCGCCGTTTCCAGGTAGATCTTCGCCCTGTACATTTCATTTCCAATGGTATGCAGCGCCTGGCCGATCACCTCTGCCGCGATCCCGCTCTTAAAGCCCATTCCCGCCGTCAGTGCCACCGCTGCGGAAAGAGATCCGCGGAGCTGCGGAAGCTCCACATACCGGAATCTTTTATTTCCCGACATCCGGAAAACACGTGCCATGTCTGACAGTTTCGCATCCAGCATGGAGAGTCCGGACGTAAGATTCAGATACGCGATCGGAAATGTAACCAGACTGACCACATAAAATGCAGCCATGCGGTTTCCGCCCCAGATCAGAAGCAGGATCACAAAGCTCATCACGGGAACCGCCTTGATCAGATGCACCGCCGGTCTGAGGAAATCTCCCACCGGTGGTTTCCTGTAGGCCAGATAGGCCAGGGAAAATCCCATGCAGGTTCCCAGCAGGATTCCGGAAACCAGGCGAAGCAGCGTCCATCCCAGGGACTGCCAGAATTCGGCAGTCCCCGCCAGACGCCATAAGGCGCAAAGGGTCTCCCACGGTCCCACCAGGAGGATCCGGTTTCCGACGATCCATGAAATGCATTGCCAGATCAGGAGCCATATGAAAATGATGATAATCTTTTTTTTCATATTGTTCTAATGATAGAAGTCTTCCTCCGGCATAGCGCCGCCGACTGCCTTCGGATTCTGATCAAACAGTGTCTGAAGATATCCGCTCAGTGCTGTTTTCATTTCATCCCCGGCAAGATAAGTGATGTTGCACTGGGGAATAGCAATCTTCGCGATCGGAGCCTTCTCTATGATCCCGTACTGTGCAACCAGTTCCGCTGTTTTATCCACATCGGAGGATACTTTCTTTACGCTCTCCTCTGCCTCTGTAAGGAAAAGCTCCACCGCTTCCGGATGTTCCTTCAGGAAATCCTTCCGTACGATGGTAACACCGGTCAGAAGCTTTGATCCTTTTCCCAGCTGATCCCATTCATCCGAAAGGGAGAATGCCGTCTTCAGTGCTTCATTCTGCTTTTCCGCAACCGTTACAAAGGGCTGGGGAAGGATTGCGATCTGTTTCGGATCCTCTGCAAGGGATGCAGCGATCTCGGTCGCCTCGGACTTAAACTCGATGTTGCAGTCTTCCACTCCGTTTTCTTTCAGCAGATAATTCAGTGCATACTCGGGGGTAGCTCCCTGTCCGGTGGAAAGAACGGTCTTTCCTGCCAGATCCTTTACGCTGTGGATACTGTCATCCCCTGTTACACAGTAAAGTACACCCAGTGTATTTACATAGAGCACTTCCACCTGTCCCTCGGTCTTCTGATAAAGGACAGCGGCCAGATTTGCCGGAATAAGCGCTACATCCAGTTCTCCGGAAACCACTGCAGCCGCGATCACATCCGGCTGGGCTTCCATCCGGAATTCATATTTTCCTTTTGATTCCCCGTTATCCGAAAGCTGCATCAGATTTACCAGACCCATGGTCGTGGGGCCCTTCAGGGATCCGACGCGGACCACGGTTCCGTCCCCTGCCGGTTCCTC
>CADBOV010000285.1 GCA_902796385.1 uncultured Lachnospiraceae bacterium | reverse complement strand
TGTGCATGAGGTTACGGTTCCCGACAGCTGGAAGACGGCATCGGATGATCCGGCACCGGAGAGGCTGGTGGGCCGTGACAAGTTCCATACGGATTATCTGAATGACATTCTGGTACCGACGAATACCCTGGCGGGAGATGACTGCCCGGTTTCCGTATTCGTGGAAACCGCGAACGGTATGGTTCCCTCCGGTACTGCGGCATATGAGAAGCGCGGTATAGCAGCGGACCTTCCGCACTGGTGCGAGGGAAACTGTATGCAGTGTAATATGTGTTCCATGGTCTGCCCCCACGGTGTGATCCGTCCCTTCGTTCTGACGGCGGAGGAGGCAAAGGCTTATCCGCAGGCAAAACCGATGAAGGGCATGAAGGATATGTATTTTGTGCTTGGTTTCTCCGCAAAGGATTGTACCGGCTGCGGATCCTGCGCATCTGTTTGTCCCGCGCGGAAGAAGGCGCTGGAAATGGAAGCAGTGGATACGGAGTTCATGGAGAAGCAGCAGGCTGAATTTGATCAGCTGTTCGCGACGATTCACAATGAAGACCGGAAGATTCCCTTTAAGCCGGATACGGTTAAGGGTTCACAGTTTGCACAGCCGCTTCTGGAGTTCTCCGGAGCCTGCCCGGGCTGCGGTGAATCACCGTATGCAAAGCTGGTTACACAGCTGTTCGGTGACCGGATGTTCTGCGCAAACGCAACCGGCTGTTCCATGATCTGGGGCTGCTCGGCTCCGGCTGCACCGTATACCGTGAACAAGGAAGGAAGAGGACCTGCATGGGCCAATTCCCTCTTTGAGGACAATGCGGAGTTCGGTTATGGTATGGCAACAGCAGTCAAGGCCCGCAGAAATGAGCTGAAGACGGCAGTTGAAGCATTGAAGGAGAAGGCAGGAACCGCCGCTGAAAACTGGCTCAGATTCATGGATGACGGAAGGGCTTCCAAGATCACCGGCGACGCGCTTCTGGAGACCTGTAAAAAGCTGGCGGATTCGGATGAAAATGCAGCCTTCGTGGTAAGAAACGCAGACCTGCTGACCCGACCCTCCATGTGGATCTTCGGCGGAGACGGCTGGGCTTATGATATCGGTTACGGCGGACTGGATCATGTCCTCGCATCCGGTGAAAATGTAAATGTACTTGTTTTCGATACCGAGGTTTATTCGAATACCGGCGGACAATCCTCCAAGGCAACACCGGCCGGTGCAGTTGCTAAGTTCGCAGCCTCCGGAAAGAAGGTTAAGAAGAAAGACCTGGCGCAGATCGCCATGGCCTACGGATATATTTATGTGGCACAGATCGCCATGGGAGCAAATCCCGCGCAGACACTGCAGGCGATCCGTGAGGCGGAAGCCTATGACGGTCCGTCCCTGATCATTGCCTATGCACCCTGTATCAATCATGGTGTTAAGGCGGGCATGAACAAGAGCATGCTGGAGATGCGGAAGGCAGTCCGTGCCGGCTACTGGAATCTGCTCCGGTACAATCCGGATCTTCCGCAGCCGCTTTCCCTGGACAGCGGAGCACCGTCTGAGGCATACCGCGACTTCCTGATGGGCGAGGTACGATACAACTCGCTGAAGCTTCGTTTCCCAGAAGAAGCAGAGAAGCTCTTCACCAGTGCGGAAAATACCGCAAAAGAAAGGTATGAGACGCTGAAAAGAAAGGCGGAGTCAGAGCGCAGGAGCGAAGAATCTTAGGATTGGAGGTATAACATGATAAATCTCAGCACATCCGGAACCCGGATGCCCATGCAGGCACCCGGGGAACGAACAAATAATTTTCAAGAGGTGGCAGAAGGCTTTACGGAGGAAATGGCTGTCCGGGAAGCGCTTCGCTGTCTTCAGTGCCGGGAGCATCCCTGTATGACGGAAGGCTGTCCGGTAAGCAATCATATCCCTGATTTCATTCGTAAGATCACGGAAGGGGAATATGAAGAGGCATATCAGATCCTGCTGGAGACAACCGTTCTTCCGGCGGTTTGCGGACGTGTATGTCCCAAGTATCTGCAGTGCGAAGGAAACTGTGTCAGGGGAGAAAAAGGACGTCCCGTAGCCATCGGTGCCCTGGAGCGCTTCGTGGCGGATCTGCACCGGAAACGTGTGCAGGCCGGAGAACTGCCGGAGGATGCCGGTACAGCTGCTGCATCGGACGGAACGGCTGCGACATCAGAAGAAGCTGCTGCATCGAATGCATCGAATGAAACGGCTGTGGCATCCGACTCATCTGCCCCGGCGAAAAAAGTTGCCGTGATCGGATCCGGCCCTGCAGGACTCGCCTGCGCAAAGGATCTTTCCGGCGCAGGATATGAGGTTACGATCTTCGACCGGGTTCAGGTCCCGGGTGGTGTCCTGGCCTACGGAATCCCGTCCTTCCGGCTTCCGGATGAAGTGCTTTCATTTGAAGTGGACGGACTGAAGAAGAAGGGCGTACATTTTGAAATGGGTAAGGAAATGGGAAAGGACATTTCCGTTGACTCCCTTTTGGGAGAGCAGGGCTTTTCAGCCGTGTTTATCGGAAACGGAGTGGGATCCCCCATGGGCCTCGGAGTTCCGGGAACAGAGCTTACGGGTGTTTACTCCGCGGCGGATTTCCTTGACCGGTTAAACGCAGCAGGAGGCAGCCCGGATCAGATGCAGGATGTTCTTTCCGGAGCAGCGAAGGTGGCGATCATCGGCGGTGGAAATGTGGCAATGGATGCCTGCCGTTCGGCAGTACGCTGTCCCGGTGTGGAAAAAGTATCCGTGGTTTACCGGCGTTCCGTAAATGAGATGCCGGCAGATCCGGCAGAGCTTGCGGAAGCAACCGAAGAAGGTGTGGAATTTGTTTACCTTACCGCACCGGTTGAGGTGCTGGGCGAGAATGGAAAGGTTACAGGTCTGAAGTGCCAGAAGATGGAACTCTCCGAGCCGGATGAATCCGGAAGAAGGAGACCGGTACCGATCAGCGGATCGGAATATACACTTCAGGTGGATGCCGTGATCGAGGCAATCGGAAGCCGGAGTGAAAACGGAACCATGAGTGGGCTGGATGGAATCGAAGTCAGCGACAGAGGACTTATTGTAGTAGATCCGGAAACACTTGCTACCGACCGTCCGGGAGTTTTCGCGGGAGGCGATACCGTAACCGGACCGAAGACCGTGATCGCAGCCATGGGCGCAGGCCGGAAGGCAGCCCGGGCAATCGCCGATTATCTGAAGTAAATCATGAAAAGCAAGTGATGTAACACAATCGCATATGAACTATCCGGGATGACCGCAGAGAAATCTGCGGTCATTTTTTGTAGCCGTATATCGGGCAGGCCCTGGTCATATACAATATAAAACACTTCTTGACAAAACTACCGAACGGTAGTATTATAACAACCAGTAAGTCAAATTCCTGATTCAGAAGGACTAACGGGGGGAGCGAAACATGAAGAATCGAAGAGAAGAAATCATATATGCAACACTGGAACTGGCATCGGAAAACAGCCTCGGATCAGTATCAATGCAGCAGATCGCCGGCAAGGTCGGGATCACAAAAGCGTCTCTGTATAATCATTTTTCTTCAAAAGAGGAAATCGTGGAAGCGATGTATGAAGTTCTCCGGTCAGCATCAAAGCAGAAGACACAGGCCGCCCCGCTGGATTATGACCGGCTGACACCGGATGTTCCGCTTCAGGTGATCCTGAACGGAGCAGTGGGATCCTACAGAAATATGGTCAATGACCCGGAGATGTACCGGTTTTACAAGGTGATCATGTCGGAACGTGCAATCAACCCGGCAGCGGCGGAGATCATGGTAAAGGAAACCCAGACCATGATCCATGCGACAAAGACTTTATTCTACGCCCTGCAGGTAAAAGGGATCGCGAATTTTGAAAATGTGGATGCTGCCGCATTTTCCTTTGCAATGACGGTACATTCCATCATCGATTATGAATGTGACCTGATGCATATGGGACAGAGCGAAGAACCTGATGAAGGAAAAGGCGGAAAGAATAAGAAGGGTCAACAGGACAAAAAAGACATGATGCAGGATTATATTAACGAGTTCTGCCGGATCTACGCGAAGGCATAGAGATTATATGGGGTAAGGCAAACAGCTGCAGATGATTACGGTAAGGATCAGGGAGGAGCAAAGAAAGTGGAAAAGATCATGGGAAACACAGTAGATACGGATTATACAGGGCTCATCCGGCGGATCGGAAAATGGACGCTGATTCTTGGGATCGCGAACCTGGTTTTCTATCTGATGCATGACATTATCGGAGCGATCAACTATCCGGGATACAAATGGATGGAGCAGGCGGTCAGCGACCTTACGGCAGAGGATTCACCGGTTCGG
>CADBOV010000284.1 GCA_902796385.1 uncultured Lachnospiraceae bacterium | reverse complement strand
CCGAATGCCATCGGCGAGTTGATCGCATCCACGGACCTGAAGGATCTGGGAATGCATACGGAGCTCTGTACGGACGCTTATCTGGAACTGTACCGTTCCGGAAAGATCACGAATAAAAAGAAGAATCTTGATCGCGGAAAAGGCGTTTTCGGATGCGCGGTGGGATCAAATGAATTATACGAATTTCTGGATGATAACCACGGGATCGCTGCCTATCCGCTGGAATACGTGAACAGACCGAGTATCATTGCCCAGCTGGACAACATGGTTTCCATTAACGGCTGCGTGGCAGTGGATCTCTACGGACAGGTGGCTGCGGAAAGTGCAGGGTCACGCCAGATCAGCGGAACCGGCGGGCAGTTGGACTTCCTGACGGGTGCATCCGCATCCCGGGGAGGAAAAGCATTTATCTGTATGAAATCCACGTATCATGACAAGCAGGGAGAGACCCATTCCAGGATCCGTCCCCAGTTTGACGGAGATATCATTACCTCACCACGTAGTCAGGTATACTTCATCGTGACGGAGTACGGTGTTGTAAACCTGGAGGGAATGTCTACGTGGGAACGTGCGGAACTTCTGATCAGCATAGCACATCCGGATTTCCGGGATGAGCTGATCAGGGAAGCAGAGGAGCGTAGAATCTGGCGGCGAACCAACAAAAGATAGATACGCATCTCTGCCATCGACGAACGGGAGACAGAGAATATAATTGACATTGGATGAGTTGGAAGGTTGACATAATTTCCGACAGAAAGAAGAGGAACCCATGCAGCTGAGAGAACAACTGGAGAATCCGGAGATCTTTTCGATCAACCGGTTAACAGCACATTCGGATCATAAAACCGTATCACTTAAATCGGGAAAAGAACCGTGGCAGTGTCTGGACGGAGAGTGGAAATTCTGCTACAGCGACAGTATAGAGAGCCGGCCGGCGGAGTTTTATAAAGAGGGATTTGACGATACGGATTTCGGAAGGATCCGGGTGCCGGGACATATCGAGCTTCAGGGATATGGAAATCCGCAGTATATCAATACGCTTTTTCCCTGGGACGGAGTTGAGGCGCTTCGTCCGCCGAAGATCCCGGAGCATACGCCGGTGGGATCCTATATCCGGGTCTTTGATCTGGAGGAAATGCCTGGGCAGGGAGAGGAGGTCATCCTGTCCTTCCACGGAGTGGAGACGGCATTTTCCGTTTGGCTGAACGGCGTTTATGTGGGGTACAGTGAGGATTCCTTTACACCGTCGGAATTCTGTGTAACGGATCTGGTACGTAAAAATAAAAACAGACTTGCGGTAGAGGTTTATCGCTTCAGCAGTGCATCCTGGCTTGAAGACCAGGATTTCTGGCGTTTTTCCGGGATCTTTCGTTCGGTCTTTATCGGAACGGTTCCGGCAGGGCATGTCTATGATCTGAAGGTAACTGCAGATTATATTTATGACAGTGAATGCCCGGAAAAAAGAAAGGCACCGGTGGGTTCCGGTATTCTTTCCGTAGAAGCAAGGATATTTTCGGAGGAAGGACTTTCTCCGGAAGACATCTCCCTTTTGATACAGGGAAAGGAAGGGGAGGCTGTTTCCGTGACGGATCTTTCCCTCGGAGAAGCTGAGCCGGTTCTTCTTACCCGGAAGGAGGAAGGAAGATCCGCATATGCGGTAACCCGTGAAGAACGGAGCAAGAGTACGAGTCTTTTAAAGGGAACGGCAGTACTCCCGGATGTAGATCCCTGGAGTGCGGAACGACCGGCACTTTATACCCTGAAACTGACGGTTGCGGGACAGGAGACGGCGGAGGTGTCTGTCGGCTTCCGGACCTTTGAAATGAAAAAAGGCATCATGTGTCTGAACGGAAAGCGGATCATTTTCCGGGGAGTAAACCGGCATGAATTCTGCTGTGAGAGCGGACGGACGCTTACGGTTCCGGATATGAAAAAGGATATCGACCTGATCCTCCGGAACAATATGAATGCGGTCCGCACCTGTCATTATCCGAATCAGAGCATCTGGTATGACATGTGTGATGAGGCGGGAATCTATCTGATCGATGAAACGAATCTGGAAAGTCACGGTACCTGGCAGAAGCTGGGGAAATGTGAACCCTCCCGGAATGTTCCCGGATCCCTTCCGGAGTGGAAGGAAGCAGTACTGGACCGGGCACGTTCCATGTATGAAAGAGATAAGAATCATCCGTCTGTCCTGATCTGGTCCTGTGGAAATGAATCCTATGCCGGGGACGATATTGCGGCCATGTCGGAGTACTTCCATCAGGTGGATCCGGGAAGACTGGTGCATTATGAGGGCTGCTTCTGGAATCCGCCATACCGGTATATTTCCGATATGGAAAGCCGGATGTATGCGAAGCCGGCGGAGGTGAGCGCATATCTGGAGGAGGAACTGGAGAAGGAAGCGAAGGATCCGTCCTATGTGAAGAAGCCTTACATTTCCTGCGAATATATGCATGCCATGGGGAATTCCCTGGGCGGCATGCGGCTTTATACGGAACTGGAAGACCGGTATGAGGGATATCAGGGCGGATTCATCTGGGATTATATCGATCAGGTACTGTTCCGGGAATTACCCACGGGAGAGAAGATAACAGCCGTGGGTGGAGACTTCGATGACCGTCCGACGGACTATGGCTTCTGCACCAACGGGATCGTCTACGGAGACAGGACACCGTCCCCTAAGATGCCGGAGGTACGGCAGTTGTACAGTCCGGTCCGGCTGGATATTTCACCGGATGTGCTTCAGGTGGAAAACAGAAATCTTTTCCTGAACGCGTCTCGTTATCGTTTTATAATCCGGGTATGTCTGGATGGAAAGATCCTGGAGGAGAAGGAAATGTTTCTTCAGGCGGAACCGGGGGAAACCGTGACGGTTCCGCATGGTCTGACCTTCCCGGAGGGACCGGGTGTCGGTGTTCTGGAGGCGGCTGCATACCGGAAGAAGGATGAAGAAACAAAGAAGGATTCCTATACGGAGGCCGGGGAAGAGGTTGCCTTTGCCCAGTGTGTAAGAGATACGGGACGGCCGGTGATCACGGGAAGTTCCGTGCCGGGACAGATTGTTACGGGAGACGGATATCTGGGGATCATCGGTGAGGATTTCCGGATCCAGTTTTCCATGGCGGAGGGAGGGATCAGTTCCTTCCGGTATCGTGGAAAGGAATTGATCGACCGTATACCGCGGATCAGCTTCTGGCGCGCCATGACCGATAATGACTGCGGTGCCGGTTATCCTGCGGAAATGGGATTCTGGCACGCGGCGGGACATTTTATGGCAAAGGATTATTCGGCCTTCCGGATCGAACCGGTGGATGGAGGCTTAAAGCTGGTTACGGCCTTTACCGGCGGGAAAGAAGGGGAGATCCGTGTCACCGTGGCATATACGGTCTATCCGGACGGAAGGACCCTGGTGGAAGCGGATTTTCCTGGAATCAAGGACAGTCCGAAGCTTCCCGTCTTTGCGTTTGATATTTGTACAAAACCTGAGACCAACCGGGTTTCCTACCTGGGAATGGGACCGGAGGAAAACTATATCGACCGGTCGGAGGGAGCGCGGCTGGGGCGTTACTCATTTACGGCAGGGGAGAATCTGTCCGGGTATCTCAGACCGCAGGAATGCGGAAACCGGACGGGGATCCGCGAACTTACCGTGACGGACGCCGAAGGAACGGGATTTAGATTTACAGCGGCGGAGGAACCCTTTGAAATGAGCGTTCTTCCCTATAGCGCATATGAACTGGAGGAGGCAAACCGGGTATGGGAACTGCCTCCGGTACGGCATACGTGGATCCGGCTTGCGTCGCAGCAGATGGGCGTTGGCGGCGATGATTCCTGGGGAGCTCCCGTACATGATGAGTTCCTTCTGGATTCTGCCGAACCGCGGCATCTGGCGTTCTGGATCACGGGTGTTTCGGAGAAAGGATAGGGAATGATTCGAAATTTTGTATTTGATGTGGGAGATGTCCTGATCGAGTTTCGCTACCGGGATTACATGAGGGATCTTGGATTCAGTGAGCAGGCGGTTCAGGACCTTTCCGAAAAAATGGTGCTTACGGAGTACTGGCATGAAATGGATCTGGGGATCCACAGTGAGACGGATGCGGTGAAGGATTTCTCTCTTATACTGCCGGAATACAGGGATGAGATCCGCAGGTTCTGGGAGTGTCCCGATGAACTGGTCCGTGAATATCCCTATGCCGCTCCCATGTTAAAAGAGCTTAAGGACCGGGGTTTTGGTGTATACATATTATCCAATTATCCGAAGGAAATGGCGGAGCGGCACTGGCCCGGATTCCAGTTTATGAAATATACGGACGGGCATATCATTTCCGCTTTCGAAAAAATGTGCAAACCGGATCTTTGCATCTACCGGCTTTTGCTGGAACGGTTTCGGCTTGACCCTGCGGAGTGTCTGTTTATTGATGACCGGCAGGGAAATGTGGACGGGGCAGGGAAGGCAGGAATGGAAGCTTTGCTTTTCACGGGATATGATTCACTGAAGGATTCGATTGCTTCGATCGAAAATCCCTGACCCGGAAAGTGGTACAGGCGGTTCGAAAAGAAGGAGAAAAAAGGTGACGGGACAAATGGATGATTTTGCAACATATCAGGGAGCCTATAACATTTTCAGTAAAGTAAGCTGTATAGGACAAACAGAGAACTGTATCTTCGGAGCAATTGTGGACTACTCAAAAAGTGCTTCATTTACGGGCTCAATGATAGGAAACGGGGCATTTGGTGCAGCGGGATATGTGATCGGAGGTCTGCTCGGACAGGAAAGAGATTTAAGGGTCAGCAGGATCTACGATTTTCTTTTTGCGTTAATTAATGTTACGGAATACGGGATCGGGATCATGCCTCTCTCCGGCGGCGGATTGCGGATCGATCCGGGAAAACAAAGCCCTTGTTATGATGCATTTATCTTTTACTACTATCAGGAATTATCCGGTATTACAGTGAAAAACTATTACGGGATCAGGAAAAGCGTGAAGACCATCACGATCACATTGATCGATGGAAACAAACTGCATTTCACTGCAAATATGACAGAAAAACCGTTGCCGTATCAGGAAAACGGAATGAAGGCATTCGTGAATAAATTCGGGAAACAGTAGGTGGAGCAACATTCCTATCGTTCAACACAACTGATTGTAGCCACGGCATATGATGGTGTATGCTATGTGATGGGTGCGGACATTTACGAGACGAGGAACTGTTTCTTCGCCGGTATTAAAACGGATGTTATCCCGTCTTATGGTGAAAAGGCATACTCCAATGAGTGGGAGAACGCTATTCCTGCCCGGGAAATGCTTTCCTGGCAGTTTGCTCTGATCGATGGTGAGGATCTGGTAGAGTTCATCTTTTTCTGAAATGAAGAAATGAAAGTATTCCGACGGGCAGAAAATATACACACCACGCAACAAGAGCAAGTCTTCCGCCGAGTCCGTTACCGCCGGAGGACATCTTTGCGAACATTCCGGTAATCGGCATAAATGTGCAGCTGAAGTAGAACACTCCGTGTATCATCAGCAACGCTCTG
>CADBOV010000283.1 GCA_902796385.1 uncultured Lachnospiraceae bacterium | reverse complement strand
GTGAATTTCTGGCCTCTTTTGGCTCATCCTCTGGCGGAGCTTGGGATTCCTTATGTCTCCTGGAGCTATGACGCGCCCCAGAATCTTCCGAAAACGGACGGAATGGAATATGACAATAATTTTATTTTTCTCTTTGATGCCATGGAGGTGGAGAAGTATCGACGCCTTGGAATCACAAGAGTTTTTCACATGCCTCTGGGAGTGGATGTGGAGGGATGGCAGAAGGCGACGAAGGATTACTACGCCTCTTATAAGCTGTCAAAGTCCTCCTTTCAGGCAGATGTTTCTCTGGTGGGAAGCCTTTATGCTTCCACCTTCCCTCAGATTCGGCAGGAACTTTCCGGCTATGAGGCAGGACTTTTACAGGGATTTTGCGATGCTCAGAGAAAGCTGTACGGCTGTTATATGCTGCCGGAACTTTTGACGGATGAAGTTATGAAAAAGATTCAAAAGGGCTTTGCCCCGGGGCATCCCCTGGCCGGGATCAGCAGCAGTCAGTTGTCCTATTCCATGGCAACCTATCTCACGTCTCTGGATCGTCATCTTCTCCTTCGTTTTTTCAGTGAAACTTATGATACGGCGCTGTTTACCTTCCAGAAAAAGGAAGAAATCGCAGGACAGCTTCCGAAGGTCCGGGTGGAAGCTTCGGTGGATTACGCGACGGAAATGCCGCAGGTTTTCGCGGCAAGCAAGATCAATCTTTGCCCGACTCTTCGCTGCATTGCTTCCGGTATTCCCCTTCGGGCACTGGATGTTATGGGATGCGGAGGATTCCTTCTGATTCCGTCACAGCCGGAACTTTTGGAATATTTTGTTCCGAATCAGGATGCCGGTATCTATACATCGGTGGAAGAGGCGGCGGATCTTGCTGCATACTATTTGGCCAACGAAGAGCAGCGACAGAATGTGGCGCGGTCCGGAATGGAGAAGGTAAGGGCGGCTTTTCGGATGGAGGATCGCCTGAAGCAGATCATGGATCTTGTAATGCAGGGCAGGTTGGCCTGAAGTGATGAGAGAGGTTGTATGTCATACACAAAAGAGATAGAAGAATACAGGCAGCAGGCCTACCTTTTGGGAAGGTACTATAATATCTATAAGGCGGATGGCACCTATGACCAGAGGACGCAGGAGCTGGTGGACAACTACAAGGAAGACAGGGGTATGCTGCTGTTTGATCTGGAGAAAATCGACCGGCTGCCGCAGTTGATTCAGTATTATCTTACCCATGAGGATGAGCGATGTGCCATTGAAAAGAGGGCATATCAGAAGGCGCTTTCCCGGGAATCCTGGGAGAGAAGAACAGCGGAGATTCTTCGGGCAATTGAGATTTCTTGTAAAGAATTATAAAAAATGCACTAAGGATTTCAGGCGAACCACCGATAATCATAGTGTAGGAAGCAAGAGGGAAGCTTCTACAGTAGTAAACGTTTGTGAGAAAGGAGTGTGCCTGATATGCGTATTAATGCCTATAACGCTATTTCACAGATTTACCAGTCCAATAAGCCGTCCGGCACAAAATCCACCAGCAAATCCGCTGTCGCTACAGATCGTGTTCAGATCTCATCCATCGGCAGGGAGTATCAGGTCGCTAAGCAGTCAGTTGCCCAGAGTTCCGATATCCGTGAGGATCAGGTTGCTTTGATGAAGCAGAAATATCAGGGTAAGGTAGATGTTGACGTGGATCGTTTTGCTGATGTGCTTTTGGCAAAATACCAGGGACTTTAACTCAGTCGGAGAAATCCCCCACCTCTAAGCGTTAGCGTAGGTGTGGGTTATGATAAGCTCTATGCTCTTTCCGAAGAGAAGAGAGGAGCCATCGTGAAAAGGAATCTGCAGCGCCTCGAAGAAGTGAATACAGCAGAAGAGCGTGTAGCTTCAGATCTTAAGAATCTTGAGAATAAGCGTACCCGTTGCCTTGCAGATATGTCTGCGGTTCTAGGTCATGATCGGGAACTGTTGACGGTGACGCAGATCATCGATTTGCTTGCGAATCAGCCGAAGGAGCAGAAGCAGTTACAGGAGGCGAAGGAACTTCTGGTGCGAAGTGCTACCAGAATGCAGCAGCTGAATGAACAGATTCAGGTGTTGCTCCAGCAGGCGCTCGAGATGACAGAATTTGATTTAACGCTGTTCCGCAGCCTGAAGGGCGGACCGGAGACAGCGAATTATAACAGGAATGCCTACAACACCGGAGACGTGCTGCCGAGCAGCGGCTTCGATGCAAAACAATAAATGGCGCGAGCGGAGGGATCACCATGGCTAACGGTTTTGGTAGCTTATATGTAGGCGCATCTGGACTTCGCGGTTCACAGAATGCGCTAAATGTTGCAGCGAACAACTTATCGAACCTTGATACCAAAGGTTATGTTCGTCAGCAGACATTCTTTGTAGATGATAACTATGTTAAATTTGCGACTGCATCCATCAGTGATCAGGCGCAGGGATTAGGTGTCCAGATTGGTGATGTAATTCATACAAGAGACCAATTTCTGGACGCTTCTTATCGTAAGGAGAATGGTCGTCATGCTTTCTATGCAGCCGGTTATGAGGCTGCCATTGAAGTGGAGACACTGCTTCAGGAGGGAGCCGGCGAAAGCTTTTCTTCTTCC
>CADBOV010000282.1 GCA_902796385.1 uncultured Lachnospiraceae bacterium | reverse complement strand
TCCTGACACTTTCCTCCTGACACTTTCCTTCATGCAAAATGAATGGGCACGATGCCTTTCGATCCGCCGCTGAATATATAAACAGGGGGCGGTTTTCCGCCCCCTGTTATTGTTTCAGTTTTATTTTGTTATGCTTCCTGGTGGTTCCTCTTTTCCATAAAGATTTCTTTCCCGTCTTCGTCGGGTTCGAACTCACCCGGAGAGATCCGGACCAGCTTTGTTCCCACCGGATTGTTGATATATTTCCATACCGCGTTATCCAGCTGCACCACCTGCTGGATGCTCATCAGTTGAATGTTCTCGTAATTATTGATGTACTCGTCATCCTCATCTCCGGCCATGAAGGACCATCCGCTGTCGCTCTCCTTCAGAGCTTCGTCCCGGCACATATAACCGACCTTCCAGCCTTCATCCAGGATCTTCTTTGAAACATAGGATGCTTTTCCGAGGAATAACCGCTTCGCTCTCATTTCCGCATAATAATGCTCATTGGAAATGAACCGCTCCTTCTGCTCTTCCGTCAGTTCTGCTTCGGATTCGATCTTCTCTACATTTTCGTCCCAGACTCTCTTCTCGTCAGCCGTATTTTTCAGGATCATGGCAAGGGTATGGATATCCTCTTTGTTGCAGTCGATATAGGATTTTACCTCCTGAAGGATCATGCGTCCCTTGTCCCCGTATATGTGGGACAGAAGTCTTCCGTCGTTATAAAGCGTGGTCTTCACCGCTCCCATTTTTGCTTCGTCATTGTAGAAGATCATGAAATCACACAGCTTGTCATTTACATACCAGTCAAACTCCGTACCGTTTTTTCCGTTCATGTAAAATACTGCGCCTTTATCCTCCAGATCCTCCTCTGAAACACCGGACAGATACTCCTTCAAATAGGATTTCATTTTGTCCTGTACTTCCTTCAGCAACTGATTCATCTCTACCTCCACACGTCTTTTTCCCGTGTTTTTCTTTACTCTCCCAACAGCGGCTGCTTATGGTCGAAGAGCGTAAGATTTACATCGTATGTATCATAGATTCCGTGATCCAGGAAATAATCGATGATCAGGTCAAATTTATTACTCAAGGACAGCTTGAAACCTGCTTTTTTCAGTAAATCCCGGGATTCATCGGGATTCAGCCGGAGCGCCATTGCAAATGCAACTACGGTTGTTTTTTTCGGCTGATACTCTTCCTTGTTCTTGATCTTGTCAAAAAGCTGCTTCTCCACATTGGCACGCTTGTAGACTTCCACGTCCGTGTAGCCTTTTTCCCGGATCCACCAGAGGATCGTATCCGCCCAGGATTTAACCTCCGCCGGAACCGGACTTTCTGCGGGCTTTCCGGCCTTTTCGGCCGAAGCATCCTCGTGTCCTTTATTTTCCAGCATCCTTTTATTTACGTAATCACCAACCTCGGAGAATACATTTCCGGAAAGAACAAAATCCTCTGAATCCAGCACCACCAGAGTGATCTTCATGTCATGTTCCTTCAGAAATTCCGCGATCTCCGAAACGGCGATTTTCAGGGCCTCCGGTTTCGGGAACCCGTATGCCTCCGTCGCAATAAGCGGAACCGCTACGCTGCTGCAGTTAAGCTCTGCCGCAACTTCCAGACTGTTTTCATAGCAGCGCCTTAAATCCTCCAGCTCCCCGTTGGTTCCGTCCGTCCATACCGGACCCACTGTGTGGATCACATATCGGGCGGGAAGCGCAAACGCCGGTGTCGGCGCTGCCTGTCCTACGTTCAGTCTGCCGATCCTTGCACGTTCTGCCAACAGGTAGTCAACTCCTGCCGCTTCATAAATCGCCCGGTCCGTTCCCTCCGTATAGGTCGGTTCCGAACTTGCCGTATTTACAATGGCATCTGCCTTTACCTTTGTGATGTCCTTTTTTACGATTCGAAATGCCATATGAGTCTCCTTTTCTATGTCCGGTCTCTTTTACGTCCTTTTTTGTTCCTGTACATATCCGCATCTGACCGATCGATCACACTATCAACGGATTCGTTCGGATCATTCAGCGTGGCTGCACCAAAGGAAACACTGAGCTTCTGATCATGGATCTTGAAAATTCCCTCCATTTTTTCCAGGATGTCCAGATAATTCCTTACCTTCTCCTCGCTGGTTCTCGGAAGAAAGATCAGGAATTCGTCGCCTCCCATCCGGCACATGATACTGCTCTCCGGCAGAACGGTCCGCATCAGCATAACCGACATCCGGATATACTCATCACCGACCATGTGCCCGTATTTATCATTGATCACTTTCAGGTTGTCACAGTCAGCGGAAATGATACTGAGCGGATAACTGCTCTTCGATACCGTATTCCGGTAAGATTCCATATAGGCGCGGTTGTACAGTCCCGTCAGATCATCCGTAAATGACATTTTTTCCAGCTTACGCTTCAGAAGCTCCTGCTCAGTCACATCATTGATCAGCGCGATGATCCCGCGAACCCGTCCGTCCTCATATTTCAAAGGTTCCTTTATGATCTGCAGGAATTCCTGCCGGTTGTCTTCATTTTCCTCGATCACATATGCTGTTCCGACTCCGGACTGAATGATCCTCATATCGGATTCATAGGCCTTTTTGGCATTCTCGATATCCTTCCGGATCTCCATATCCGTCTTGCCCACAATGGTCCAGTCCGGATCATCATAATGATCCAGATGATGCCAGTACTGTGTGCAGAATACATAGCGTCCGCGGGCATCCTTCAGGTAGATCAGGGACGGAAGCACCTGCAGCATTTTCGCAAATTCCGAGAAGGAAACGGAGTTTACGATCTGGCTTGCGCGGTGCACCCTGTTTTTCACAACGGCGGGTGAATTTCCGCGGTAGATCACATCCACAACCGGATCCTGAAGGTATTTTTCATCTTCGTCCTTATGTGCTTCGTCCGTCAGGATCAGCACCGGGATTGAAAAAATGACCGTGTTATTATATTGGATATAGGAAACCAGTTCCTCTGTTCCGGTAACAGATGCGGGATATCCGATGATCACTGCATTGATATCCGTCGCGTCCTCATCCAGACGTTGTATCACCTTTTGGACTTCTGTTTCTGCCACCATCTTGTATACGTCGCTCAGTGTATCCCGGATAAATGAAAACCCTTCCCCATCCGGTTCCCCAAGGAAAATGATCTCTTTCATACGCATACCTCTCCTGCTGTTCACTAATGCTGTAATACGATGTCGACTATGTTTAATGTTTTACTTTTTCTCATCTTTGTTCACTACCAGTGTGGCAGATCCATACGCCTTAAGCGGCTTTCCGTTCTCGTCCTTCTCCAACGTATATCTTACATGGAACGGAACCCGTCCCACGGTAAGGGGAATGATCGCCTCCAGACTCTCTACACCCTGTTCCAGCTGCTTATGCCAGTCACGGTACATATCCGCATAGTCCGGCGGGAAGATCCCCTGCTCGATGGCCGGTTCCGGATAGTTCCGTACCAGTGGCGGAAGCCCCAGATCCCGCATGCAGCGGAAGCAGGGACGCATCTCCTTCGTGGCAATGGTATATTCCCAGGCGTAAACATTTGCCTGTTCAAATGCAAACCGGTATCTGTTTTCATCCTCCATCAGCTGTGCGTCACGTTTCTTCTCTGCCGTGACATTCTGCACCATGGCATAGAAGAGAAATTCCTTCCCGGCTTCTCCGATCTCACGCACATACGTCCGGATACAAATCTTATCCTCGCCGCAGCAATCCGAGGTAACAGTCCGCCAGGTCTCGCTCATTTCCTCATCGCCGTTCACAATGGCACGCGTGAGCATATCATTATATTTCTCCTCATCACGACCGTCAAAAGAGCTCCAGACATCCTTACCGATGATGTCTCGCTCGGTCATGTTCATCCCGAGTTCTTTCACGTACTTCCGGTTCACCCGGAGGATCTTCTTCTCCTTCGTCTCCGTGTTGTAAGTGAAAATGGCAGCGCCACCCACGAAGTTGTTGAAGATCAGGGTTTCCATGGAATTCGGATCCCAGAATTTGCCCGCATCCAGTGTCTTGATCAGATGCATGGCCGGAGTCAGCGGCTCATGCTCCAGCTGCGTCATTTTCTCCAGGAACTCCTCCTCGGGAAGCGGCTTGTAATAGAGATACCCCTGAATATAGTTACAGCCGGTACTCTTCATATAATCCGCCTGTTCCATGGTCTCCACGCCTTCGGCAATGACCGGCGTATTCAGCCACTTGGTCATCTGCACGATGGAGGAAAGAATGGTTCCTCCGCGTCCGCCGATATCTCCAGACAGGAATGCCATATCCAGCTTGATCACATCCACATCCAGATCCTTCAGGATATTCAGGGAGGAGTAGCCGCTGCCGAAGTCATCCATTTCC